>JBCCNG010000260.1:0-6347 GCA_039025955.1 Cyanobacteria bacterium P01_C01_bin.72
TAGACCGCTTGATGGTAGCAGCCAAACCAGATAACTTAACCTGGGAAGAAGCCGTTACTATTCCCGCAAACTTTTTAACCGCATCCTATGCAATGGAAGCAATGGAAGCAATGGAAGCAATGGAAGCAATGGAAGCAATGGAAGCAGGGGGAGCCGAGGAGCCGAGTAGAAGAGGAGAGAATAATAAGAATAAGCCAGTCAGAATTTTAATTCATGCTGCTGCGGGGGGTACGGGTATGGCTGTGGTAAAGTTGGCACAGTTAGCGGGAATGGAAATATTTGCTACTGCTAGCCCTAGTAAATGGGAGTACTTAGACTCTCTGGGAATCGACCACGTGATGAATTCTCGCAATTTAGATTTTGCTGAGTCAATAATGCAGCTTACCAATGGCGAGGGGGTTGATATTGTATTTAATTCTTTGTCAGGTGAATTTATCGATAAAAGTTTAGCAGTTTTAAAAGATAACGGACATTTTATTGAAATTGGCAAACGAAATCTGAAGAGCCAAGCAGAAATAACAAAAATAAAACCAAATATTTCTTATTCACTAATAGACTTATTTACTACAGCCCAACAGCAACCCGAACTAATACAATCCTTATTAACTAAACTCATAACCAGATTCGCCACAGGAGAATTAAAACCATTACCCTACAAAACATTTGATGTTCGAGCAACAATTTCCGCATTCCAATATATGCAACAGGCAAAACATATTGGTAAAATCGTTGTTATCCACAATCTTGATTCTCCTCCTTTGTCTAGGAGGGTTGGGGGAAATCGAAACTCTACTCTTCCCAACAAAATAAAACCTAATGCTACATATCTCATAGCTGGTGGATTGGGAGATCTGGGACTATTAACTGCTAACTGGCTGGTAGAAAAAGGCGCGCAACATTTAATCCTAATTGGACGCAGTAAACCATCTAAAAAAGCTCAGAAGCAGATCGATAAATTAGAACAAAAAAATATTACTGTAAAAATAATCCAAGCAGATATTTCCGACTATAACTCCCTAGAAAAAACCTTATTATCTAATGACATAATCTTCTCATCCATTACTCCTACCTCCTCTGCTCCCCTGCTCCCCCGCACCTCCGCTCCTATGCCACAAATAGCTGGCGTAATTCATTCTGCTGGGGTTTTAGATGATGGGATGTTGGTAAATATGAATTCGGAGAGAATGAAAACCGTAATGAATCCCAAGGTACTAGGAGCATGGAACTTACATCAATTAACTAAAAATATCGAACTGAATTTCTTTATTCTCTTCTCCTCTGCCGCTTCATTATTAGGATCGCCAGGGCAAACAAATCATGTCGTAGCTAACACCTTTCTTGATACTTTAGCTTACTATAGACAAGCACAGAATCTACCCGCATTAAGTTTAAATTGGGGAGCGTGGTCGAATATCGGCGCAGCAGCTAAACTCCAAGTTGATCGCAATCTGAATTTAAAAGGTATTGGCGCAATTTCTCCCGAACAAGGATTAGCAATACTCGAAAAATTAATAGTTCAATCTAATCCACAAGTAGGTATTATCCCCATAGATCGCTCACGCTTCATAAGTTCTGGTTACAACTTGCCTTTGGTAGAAGATTTCCAACAGATAAAACAAAATAATACTAAAAATAGCGATAAGCCTGACGGCATGGCTTCGCAACGCTCTACTAATAACTTCCTAACTGAAATAACTGATACTAAACCAGAACAACAATTAAAATATTTAACTACCTTCTTACAACAACAAGTAGCCAAAGTATTAGGATTGCCAGCAAATCAATTACCTAGTACTTCTCAAGGTTTCTTTGATATTGGGATGGATTCCTTAATGGCGATTGAGCTAAAAGGCAAATTAGAAACTAGCCTCCAAAATACTATTCCTTCAACAGCCATATTCGAGCATTCCAATATCGAACAGTTGGCTAACTATATCTATTCCGAAATACTCAATTTATCACAACCAGAATTAGATACTATTGAAATAGTAGAAACAGAATTATCACAAGAAGAATTAGAAAGTGCGATCGCGCAAGAGCTAGAAGATATTGAATCTCTTTTATAACCTTTGACCTTAATCAAATTGATGGCTTTTCTCTATATCTCTCAAAAATGTCAGAACCATTGTTAAAACTAAAAACTAAAAACTAAAAACAAGTAAATTGACCCAACCTTACGTGCAAAATTTGTTCCTCAAGCAGGAGCATAAGGAAGAGATGCTTCCTGTTAGTCATCTAAACTTACGGAATGATTTAGGGATTGTGGGAGACATAAATAGCGATCGCCTGAGTCCCAGACAGATTTTACTCGTTTGTAGTGCCGATTTGGCGCGATTTTCTCTGATGCCAGGAGAATTGCGAGAAAATATCATTTTAGATACAGCAGATATTGCAAAGTTTAAACCAGGAGCGAAACTAACTTTTCCTAGTGGCGCAGAAATTAGATTGACTTTTTATTGTGAACCCTGTCAGCGAGTGGCTCATTTAGTTGATTCAATCAAAAGTTTCCAGCAGAAACGAGGTATTTTAGGGGTTGTTAAAACTGGTGGAGCGATCGCCATACAAGATCAGGTAACAATTGAGCCTAATTATTTTCCTGCTTTGTCAGAAATTCCCTACGAACGTTTTCTTGATTATGTAGACAAAATTCCCCGAGGAAAGGTGGTCAGCTATAAACAAATACTTAAATGTATTGGAGTGGATCGAAGTTACTTCCGAGCTATACCCATCTACCTCAAAAAAGCCCCCGCAAACTACCCATTACATAGAGTATTAGATTCCCAAGGTAGAGTGACTCCCCATACCTGGCAGCAAGTTGAGCGGTTGTCAGCAGAGGGCATCAAAGTTAAGCAACAGGCTAATTTTTTTACGGTATCCCTAGAAGAATATGCTTGGCAGCATTCTGCCATTTACTAGGGGATGATTTGAACCCTGATCGATTGCTGGCTGTATTAATTTACCTAAGTTAAGATTGCCTCAGATCCTTACTTAAAAACTCTCAGATTATGTTGTCTGCTGAATATGGCGGCGATCGCTGCAAAATTACCATTAGCCTGGCGATCGCTATTTGGGCAGCTTTGAGCAGCAAGATCCAAGGGCAGATAGTCGGGGATCATACAGCTAACACTCAAGTGCAGACTGACGATAATATTTCCGTCATTACAGGAGGAATTGAGTCGGGAGCAAATTTATTTCATAGTTTTGAACAATTCTCCTTAGCTACTGATGCGATAGCAGATTTTGACCATAGTTCAGAAATTGAGCATATTTTCAGCCGAATTACGGGCGGACAAGTTTCGGAGATCGATGGTTTGCTGCAAACTCAGGGAGAAGCAAGTCTATTTCTGCTCAATCCCGCAGGAGTCATCTTCGGCGCAAATGCTCGCCTGGATGTTGGCGGCTCTTTGATCGTGATGACAGGCGATAGCCTTATTTTTGCCGATGGCACAGAATTTAGCGCCGTTGACCCAGAGATTGAGCCTTTGTTAACTGTCAGCACTCCCATTGGTTTACAGTATGGTCAAGCAGGAAAGATTGAAATCTCCGCCAATAGTAATCGAGATTTGATCAATCCTAATTTAAGCATTTCCCCTGGAAATACCTTGGCATTATTGGGAGGAGATGTCTCGGTTAGTCAAAATAGTCTCGATGCAGTAGGTAGTAATGTCGAGATCGCTAGCATTAAATCTGGAGCGATCGCCCTACAGTATGATACTCTTGGTTGGCAGTTTGCTTATTCAGACGTGCTGGATTCAGGAAAAATTGACTTTAGCGATCGCGCTTTAATTAATAGCAGTGGCAGGGTCAACTTTTGGGGAAAGACCATCAGTTTCTCGGCAGGTTCAGGAGTACTAGATTTTGAACAGCTTAGTAGCACCAAAAATGTAATTAATTTGCAGGCACAAGAAGCGATTAACATTGATGCAGCACTCTTAATTACTCAAGTTGGCTTAAACGATAGCACCGTTGAAGATAGCCTTAACATTAGTGGTGGAGATATCTTCATCGAAGCGCCTCAAGTTACTGTGAGCAATGGCTCAATCGTGTCTGCGGGAACTTTGAGCGAAGGTGCAGGAGGAAGTATTACGATTAATGCCCAGGACTGGCTGAAATTGTTGGGTTCAGAGTTGAATTCAGAACGAAGTAACCCCAGCATCATTAGCACCTCAAGCGAAGGCATTGGTAAAGGTGGTCAAATCGATATCAATACAGGCAAACTGACGATTAGGGATGGTAGCCAGATTCAGGCTTTGGCTGGGGAGGGAGCGGGAGGCACTATCTGGGTTGATGCTACTGATTCTATTGAACTTTCGGGAACGGGAATTTGGCAATCGCAAAATGCCCCTGAAACTGAATTAGCCAGCGGTTTTTCTGCCTCCTCAGGTGTTGCTGGCTTACCTTTAGAAGAACAGTCTGGGGGAGCAAGCGGCAGTTTGGTAATCAATACTCCTCAACTAACAATCAACCAGGAAGCGCAAATATCCGTCAGCAACCATGGACTGGAAGATGCGGGGGATATTGAAATTAAGACCTCTAGATTGAATCTAGACAGCAAAGGCAGTATTATTGCCAACACTGCATTAGGAGAGGGTGGGTCGATTAATATTGCTGCCGCGCAGTGGATCATTCTTGACCGTGCCAGCTCTATTTCGACTGCGGCACAAAACGGTGACGGAGGAAATATCACCCTGGAAACGGAAAATTTGGCTTTGTTAGATGCTAATCAGATTAGTGCTAATGCTAATCAGGGAAATGGCGGCAGTATAACTATTAATACTCAAGGATTATTTATCGATCCCAATAGCAGTATTACCGCTAGTTCGGCCGTTGAACAGAATCAGGGTGAGGTAGAAATTTTTACTCTTGACCTTAATTCTCGACTGACAACAGACTATATTGAACAATCTGCTTTAATTGCCACGGATCAAGTTACTTCTGGCTGTGGTGTCGGCATTAATCTCAATCCCAATCAAATTCGTGATATAGGACGTGGGGGAGTTCCCAGCAATCCTTTTCGGGAGGTGGCATCGACAGAAACTTTAGGAGATTGGGGCGCTGAGAACCCGGATTCCTCTGAGATAAACCGCACAAATCAGCCCTTAGCTACTGTCATTGAACAGCCTGCTGATTCATCTGTGGTTGAGATTGATAGTTGGGTTATTAATACTCAAGGTGTGATCGAGCTAGTTGCTGCACCCGCCCAGAATGCTACTCTGAGTCACTGCCAAGCCAAGAATTAGTTTTTATTATTTTTTGCCTGATTGAGATGCAGGAAGTCTCGAATAACCTGAATTGGCACAACTTCGTCGTCAATACCACTTCTAATTAGGGCTTGCTGAAAAAGTCTGAGTAAGGCAAATTAGATACGGTTTAAATTGAAAATTGAAGTTAGGAAGAGGAAAACTCAGGAGGAAAAAAGTCACAAAATTGTGTTTGTTGAGTAATCGACGCTGACAGGAAGCTTCGATGAGAGGAAAATTGGGGGCAAAAATCGAATTAAAAAACCACATACTGCTTCCATCTGTAATTCTAGGTCTTGAGATTCATTAAAATTGTCCCAACTGAGATGATCCAAAAAACAGTAACCATCACTGTAACTCACAGAAATTTTGGCTTCAACAGCGTGGTTGGACAAGCTGCTTGGCTTCGCAGCGTCCCCCACGCTCAAACTCCACAGGAGTTAACGCTTTTCCTCGAACCATAGGGCGTATATGAGGTTGAGCCAGACTTACAATTCGGTCGTCTATACGACGAGTACGACTCTCATACGTTGATTGCTAAAGTTAGTCAATTGCTGGCGACTATACCCAATTGCTTCGCCACGTTTTTTATGGGTAGTACCAGCAATTCTGTTTCTGCTTTGCCGTTGCCAATTCTGCTTCAGCAGCTTTCAGGAAGGTCTTTGTATAAATAATTGGAGTTACACGCTTATTGAGTTGTCACAATTAGGAACTGGTTGAAAGAGAAAGGTTAAAGCTTCTTGATTTCTCCTAGTTTTGTCTCAGCATAACACGTCTTCAAGCCTTAATATTTATTTACTTTACTTTTACATTGAACCAACTTAGGATTTAGTCATTAGTTATTTAGGTAAGGTTTGATCGCTCATTTTGTACTAAATCTGGTTACTAAAATATATTCTTAAAGGGAAAATGGATCGGGGTTTTCAGCGATTTACTCGAATCTATTACTCATAGCTATCTGACCGAAAAAGCGATCGCCTTTCTGTCAGATTGCTATGAGTAATAGATTCGAGTAAATCGCTGAAAACCCCGATCCATTTTCCCTTTAAGAATATATTTTAGTAACCAGATTTAGTACAAAATGAGCGATCAAACCTTACCTAAATA
>JBCCNG010000261.1:0-6342 GCA_039025955.1 Cyanobacteria bacterium P01_C01_bin.72
CCAAGGGAGAGTAGGCGTTAAATCTCTGACGATATTGCCATCATCTTCTGTAGTCGTACTTGCAGTTAAGGAATCGTCGTTTTCTTCGACAGGCAACAAATCTAACCAATCGCGATGACTAGCGGTAGTAATCGACCAAGGATTAAAGCCAACAGTTAGCGGTGCGCGAGTTGAACCACTAGGAACGCCAAAATCAACATCATTAACAAACTCAAAACCGTTAAATCTAAAGGTATCTTTCGTTACCTGCAAATCAGAGGCAATGGTGATATCGGGATTGATATTATCAATTGGCACACTGCTCAAATCCCCTGTAGTGGCAGTTCGAGAACTGCTGGGATTATAAGTAGGAGAAGCCACCCCATATCCCCTGTGGTCGATGCGATAAGAACTAGGATCTTCAATCGTGGCAATCATCTCCTCCACATCCCAGGCAAACACACCCCCTGCACCAGGATAAGAAGCAAACAGATACCTGTCGTCCCCAGTAATGGCAATATCACTAGTCAAGCCCATGGGAATTGGTCTAGTGGCGGCAATTAACTTAGCATTCTCCGTCAGCGGATCGACGATGATACCAACGTTACTACCAGATTTTGGTCCGTCGATACTAGGCGCACCACTACCAAAGTTACGACCGTTAAACGCCGCAACAAAAGCGTATTTACCATCGCTAGTAAGTACCACGTCTTTGGCATCATTAACGTCAAAGTAATCATTAGCTGTCCCTAATCCCAAGGATGTATAGCTAACATCCGCCGCAAACTGAGTTGGGTCATCACTAGTAACAACCAGACGACCAAAGCCTTCAACATCATGATCACGATTAGTAAAGACCATAATATTTGGGTCGGGAGTAGTCGTAATACCATCTACTCCTTTTTCTACCTCAACCGAACCAATTTCTTCATGCCAACTACGAGACTACATTCAGCAGGTTTTTTAACAAAGGAAATAATATTGTTGACAGGCTGAACCGAGAAAGCGCAAAATGTGTTTTTGTGAATCGTTTAATTTAATCGACCACTTGCGACCATCGACGAAAACTAAATGTACGGACTGAAAACATTGCAGCACCCACCGCAGTGTTTGTCGCTCCGTGGGATTCCCCTGTTGATTGGGAATAGTTTCATTATAAACTTCAGGTTGGGCTTGTTTCTACTGTTGCTGAAATTCCCCAATAACTTCGGTGAATATAGCTTGGTCATTATCATTGCCATTAACCACTCGTAAGTACAATGGAACATCACAATCTCCACTGGTAATCATTGCTAGGGTAAACTGCTGGAGATCTGGTCGATAATCTCTCGAATAGCCGTGGGTAATCTCAATCAGTACTGGTTCGGCATTTTCCTCTACTTGTTCCTGGGGGGAGACTGTTCCATCTAGTTGCTCTTGTGACTCCATCTCCACCGAGTTCATCTCTGAGTGATTATTCAAGTATTTGCCCTGCACGCACATGCTACTACCATCCAGGTGGACTTGTTTCATACTTATTTCAAACCGTTTTACTACTGCTAGGGCAATCTCCACAAACACAGAAGTTAATTCTTTCTTATAGAGCTGGTCGAGAACACGACCGATGCGACTATCATTGAGATGTTCTGATTTTACTCCTTGACCGATCAAGTGTTCCGTGGCTTTGCCTACGAAAAATGGGCTAAATAGATACAATGGTGCTGTCAGGAAGCCTAAGCAGTTGAGAATTAGAGCTTTGACGAGCGACCCCGCGCCGCCATCAGGCGCAAGGGAACGCGCGAGTCGTGACTACATACCCAGCACTTACTTTTTCTAGGGGATGAGTTCCTAGCAAGCGATTGATAATTTCGACAATCCCGATCTCATCTACGATGCCTGCAATCAACTCTAGGTGGTCGATGTCTTGAACATCAATTTCAATAGGTTGGTTCTGGTTCAATGGCTCAAATTTAGAGACTTCAGCATAAATATCTCATCTTTTAGTCAACCTGCTGAATGTAGGGTATTAACCCTACATTTATTCTTCAATCTGCGAAATGTCTGTTTTATCGATTTTCGTTAGATATTTAACCGATATCCCATCCCTCTGACAGTTTTGATCGCGTCACTCCCCAATTTTTTCCGCAAATAGCCGACATAAACATCGACAATATTTGAACCAGGATCGTAATCGTAACCCCACACCAGATCTAATAGCTGCTGTCTAGTCAATACCTGTCCTGGGTGGCGAAAAAACACCTCTAGCATTGTAAACTCGCGGGCTGGTAGTTCAATTTCTCTATCATCAACTAAAACTTTACGAGTAGGCAGATCGAGGGTCATGTTACCTCGTTGAATTTGCATCTTGTCTTGTTTTGGTTGACTGCCATTAGCCTTTTTCAATCTCACTTCAATCCGAGCTAATAGTTCGGCAAAGCTAAAGGGTTTGGTTACATAGTCATCTGCACCACCTTTTAAACCCGCCACTTTATCCATTACGTCATCTCTAGCAGTAAGAATAATTACGGGAAAATCGATTCCTTGTCCCCGCCAAGCTTCTAGAACCTCCAAACCATCTTGTCCCGGCAAACCCAAATCGAGCAGTGCCAAATCAAATTCACAACCAAAAGGTAAATTCAAAGCAGTATTGGCATCTTCGGCAATAGTGGGATTGTATCCTTTGGCTTTTAAACCTTTGGCAATAAAGGCAGCAATTCTACTTTCGTCTTCGATAATTAGTATTTGTTTCATGGTGGGTAGGGGGAGTAATGAAGCAAGAAGGTAGTGGAGTAGAAAAGGTAAAGGAAGTAATAATAATTGTCGTGGTTAGTTAATTTTGTTTTTCGTTAAATTCCAGAGGAAAAATAAGAGTAAAAGTCGAGCCAATTCCTAGTTTGCTTTGTAGATTAATTTCTCCTTGATGAGCTTCCACTACCGCCTTGACGATCGCCAAACCCAAGCCAGAACCTTCAGAACGGCGACGAGTGTTTTTGACCCTAGCAAATCGAGCGAAGATCCGTTCTTGTTCGTTGGCGGCAATGCCATTTCCTGTGTCTCTCAGCCAAAACTCGACGCGATCACCTTCTATTTTCGACCCGAATATAATCAGACTATCAACTACAGTATGTTGTACGGCGTTACTGGCAAGATTAATAATTGCCTGAGTAATTCTTTGATGATCGCCTGTCATTTTTCCCGATAGGATTTGACTGTCTAAATGCCAGTTGCGCTCTCCCAAGGTTTGCATTTTGCCAAACATTTCTGTGATAAATGTGCTTAGTTCGATAGTTTCAATTTGCAAGAAATCTGGGCGTTCAGCTTTTGCCAATAAAACTAAATCTTCTACCAAACGATTCATTCGATCTAGTTCGTCGATAGTTAAGTTAACAGTTTCCTGTTGCTCTGGAGTATCTATGTCCATCAGTTCCAGATGTCCGCGAATGATGGTAATTGGGGTTTTTAGTTCGTGTCCCGCATCGTTAACAAAGTTGCGTTGGGTGGCAAAAGAATCTTCAATCCGCTCCATCATGGCGTTAAAAGTACGTCCCAACTGGGCTAACTCTCCTTGCCCCTGAACCTGAATGCGTTGGCTGAGGTCGGATTCGGAAATTAATTTGAGAGTATCAGAAAAGTTGTGTAAAGGAGCAAGTATCCTACCTGATGCTACCCAAGCAATTCCTGAAGCCAATAAAATTATTAAAAGTAAAACTTGGACAACAGTATTAAAAGAACTCAATACTTCTTGTCGTTCTCCTGCTGAGAGATGAACTACGACAAAAACACCAATAACTTCCTCTGTAGTTTTAATTGGTTCAGCTTTGTACAAAATGCTACCTATCTTGGGATCGTCAACTTTGATTTCTCCTTCTTTTTCAACAGTAAGCTCTTGCCAATATTGCATTATTGCCGAATTTGGTGCAATTTCTTCTGGTAAAAAAGAGGCATTGCTCTTATGAAAAGCATCGCCAATAATAGCAATAAAATAATTATCGTCTTCACCTTTATTGGTAGAGATAAAGTTGTTAAAAGCCGAATTTATCCTTTGATTTGTCCTCTCAGATGCTGTCAATTCCAGATCTGGATCTAAGCTAGATTCTAATAAGCTTTCAATTAATTCCTCCTCAAATTCTTCCAATTCTTGCCGCATATCCCTTTCTACTCGTGCGGTAACTTCCGCAATTAAAAGATAGCGAATAGTAGGAATGGCGATCGCAATAAACAAACCCATCAAGATCAAATACCACATCAAAATACGAGTTCGAGTTTCTTGATAAATTGGAAAATTATTTAACTGTTCGGCTTTTGCTCTAATGTTTTGCCACCATAACAATATTTTTTTTCCATAGAGTTGGAGATTTTTCATTATCAATGAATCTTTCCAGTTCGGTAACATAAATAGTCGAAAAGATAGAATTCAGCTTGATTAAGTAATAAGTAAAGTGTTTGACCAACCCCTTCTACTTCCTCTATCTCTTCTACTCCTTCTACTTGACTACTCCTATACCCACTTATCTACTACCTTATATTGCTCTTGTCTCGCGCGATCGCAGATTAAATTTTTCTCATCAAAGTTTCACGCAGAGCTTAATACTGCTTGTAAATATACATAATAAGATACTCAAAATTTGGGTAAGAAAATTTTTTTCCTAGACTTTCATTACCGCCAACTGTCTCAAGTAAGTAACTTAGCAACAATCGAAACTATTTTGTCTGAATAAAAAATAGACATTTTACAACCCTACTTCGACTTCCACGACCTATATCATCTCTACTTCTTCTACCCCACTACCCGCCATGTTACCAACTCACTTACAATCGATCGCCCCAGGCGAACGCCGCAAGATTTTGGTATATTCCCATGATGCCTATGGTTTGGGTAATATCCGCCGTATGCTAGCAATATGTAAATACTTACTAAAATCTACTCCCAACCTGACAATTTTGCTGGTTTCAGGTTCGCCAATGCTACATGACTTTCGCTTACCCCCAGGACTAGACTACATAAAGTTACCCTGTCTCAATCGGGGGACAGGACAAATGACGGTGAAATATCTCAATGCAGATATCAAGTCTATTTTGAAGTTGCGATCGGAAATTATTTTAGCAGCAGCCAAAAACTATCAACCAGATTTGGTTTTGGTAGATAAGAAACCGACGGGAATTGAGAGAGAATTACAACCTACTATTAAATATCTAAAACAGAACCTACCTAAGACTAGATTTATATTACTACTACGGGATATTTTAGATACTCCCGAAAAAACTATTGCCGAATGGCAACGAGAAGGCTATTACCGCCAAGTAGAATCTCTATATGAT
Organism: Cyanobacteria bacterium P01_C01_bin.72; assembly: GCA_039025955.1. Classification (GTDB taxonomy): domain Bacteria; phylum Cyanobacteriota; class Cyanobacteriia; order Cyanobacteriales; family Xenococcaceae; genus Waterburya. The sequence goes on from JBCCNG010000261.1 coordinate 5,278, forward strand.
CGCATTCTGGTAGTAGGAATGCCAGAGATTTTCGACTTGATAGGGAAATATCAATTTAGTGAAATAATAGCTGATAAACTTCGCTACTGTGGCTACATCCGTAAAAAATCTGGTCTGAAAAACCGTCGCACCATCCGACAAGAATTAGGCATTGGTAAGAACGAAAAACTCGTTTTAGTTACTCCTGGGGGCGGAGAAGATGGCTATTCCCTAATTACTAACTATCTTCAAGGGTTGGCGCAGCAAAAAGATCGCTTTATCGAACAAAACGTTCACACTCTAATCTTCTGTGGTGCAGAAATGCCACTCCAACACCAGCAGCAAATCAAGAGACAGGCTAAAGAGTTGCCTGATTTAACTATCAAAGAATTTACCAACGACATGATGAGCTATATTAACTCCGCCGATTTGGTAGTGTCTATGTGTGGGTATAACACGATTACCGAGGTCTTACAAAAAGGCAAAAAAGCGGTCGTCGTTCCCCGCATCAAACCAGGCAGAGAACAATTAATCCGCGCTCAAAGCATGGCAAAAGCAGGATTAATTGAGACGATACATCCCGAAAAACTTACACCAAGTTTATTAATTGAAACTGTATTTAATAGTTTAGCCTCCCCCAAATCTCCAGCTAAATCAGTCCATCTAGACTTTCTAGGACTACCCAGAGTCACCGACTATCTATCAATGCTAATGTTCGATTCTTTCAACATCCAAAGATTGCCTGTAAATCCGCGACAGGCTTAATTGAGCAATGAATGATATTTTTAATTAACTCTACTACTAAGCTGTTAATCATTTAAATTGCATATTTTAAAATTGTGCGAAAAATAGTTAAACCCTCTCCCCGTCAGCCTATCATCTCGTCACCCCGTCAGCCACAACAATCAAATTAGATGCGTGACAGCTTACTTTAATTCCTCTACCTCACTACTCCCTCTACCTTCCGCATAAAAAAACTCCTACCTAAAATGAATAAAGTAATATTTTACTGCCAGCATATCCTTGGCATGGGTCATTTAATTCGCAGCGTGGAAATCGTTAAAGGACTAATTCCTGACTTTGAAA
>JBCCNG010000262.1:0-6325 GCA_039025955.1 Cyanobacteria bacterium P01_C01_bin.72
GGTAACTACCAGGGGACAAAAGCACCTGCAAGAATTGACTAATTTAGTTCCCGATTTCTCGGCTGTGATGCTTTACTTTATCAACCGAGGAGATTGCGATCGCTTTGCCCCCAGCGACACCTGCGATCCTAAGTATGGTGAGCTTTTGCGAGAGGCGGTAGCTCAAGGAGTAGAAGTGTTGCCTTATCGTTTTGAAATTACTCCTCAAGGAATTAGTCTGCTAGGACTAATTCCTTGAGGAGTGATCTCAAAACGATAAGGCAAAACTTCCACTCCTTGAGCTACCGCCTCTCGCAAAAGCACACCATACTTGGGATCGCAGGTGTCGCTGGGGGCAAAGCGATCGCAATCTCCTCGGTTGATAAAGTAAAGCATCACGGCTGAGAAATCGGGAACTAAATTAGTCAATTCTTGCAGGTGCTTTTGTCCCCTGGTAGTTACCGTATCGGGGAATAAAGCTAGTGTTCCTCGACTGAGGGTCACGCTTTTAACCTCGACATAGATCGCGGGCTGGATCTCGTTACTTAATAGAAAATCAATGCGGCTTTTGTTCTCCTTGCCATAGGGAACTTCTGAACGTACCTCTTGGTATCGATTGGCTAGTTCGGGCAAGAGTTTTTGCTGGAGAGCAAGTTTGATCACTCGATTGGGAATAGCTGTATTTGTACCCACCCAAGTATCCCCTAGCTGAATCATTTCCCAGGTATAGGCTAATTTGCGTCGAGGATTATCGCTTTTAGATACCTGGACAACACTATTGGCAAGAGAAATCCCTGTCATCGGACCAGTGTTGGGACAGTGAGCCGTAATTATTTCTCCCGTATCCAGTTCAATATCTGCCAGGAATCTTTTATAGCGTTTGATGAGGCGACCTTGATATAGAGGCGGATATTGATAGATTAGGCTCATGGCTGATCATTACAAAGACGAGGCTGATCTTATCAGAATACACAATATATAAATAGTAAGGGTCTGCGATCGCCCTAGCAATGAGATAATTACTGGCAACGCAGTTAAATCCGAAGCCGAATCTATGTCCGATATTGCAACTCTGATTTCCCAGGTGCAGCAAGAAGCACAACGAGAGGAATTTCCGATTGATGTTCCTGTTTACGAAGCAGCAGGAATCGAACCCACAGAGCCAATTTTATACGCTGGGAATTTGCTTAGTCCTCTCTGCTTTTTTGGTCGTGATTTGGGTAAAGATGAGGTTCATGCCAGACAACCTTTGATTGGCGCATCAGGCACAATGGTCAGACAAGGTTTTTATTATGCGGTTCACAACGATAAAGCACCCGACAGAAAAGCTTTGGATAACACGACAATTGAGCGCGTTTTATTAACTAATACTGTGCCTTATAAACCGCCTGGAAATAAAGCTTATTTGATGAAGGTGAAAAAAAGATTTCGTCCTTTTTTAGAACAGCTTTTTGTGCTGCACTGGCAGGGAAGCCAAGTTATTACTTTGGGCACAGAAGCATTTAAGTGGTTTGCTCCTTATGGCGATAAGGGGGAAGTTAATGATTTTTACAGTAGTAGCGATCGCTTTGAGAATCAGTTAACCGTAAACATTAGCGCCACAGATGACACAGGAATGACCCAGACAAAAGCGATCGCTCTGTTACCCTTACCCCACCCTTCTCCTCTGAATCAAAAATACTATGCGGCATTTCCTAAAATGCTACATACAAGATTGCTACAAGTAGAATTTTAAATAAGTTTTTTCCTTGAATCGTAGCTGTAAGGAGCAGGCATTTCTTCTTTTTTTTCGCGATCGCCTGAACTCTAGCTAATTCGGTTCTAATCTAACTCCGTATTGCTATATTAGCTTTGACAGTTGGGACAAAAATGAGAAGAACGTCCCCCAAGCTTAATTTTCTCAATGGGAGTATTACATATTTTGCAGGGTTGTCCCTTGCGACCATAAACTAGTGCTGCATCACCATAGTTACCGCTGACTCCTAAAAGGTTCAGGAAATCACTAAAGGTTGTCCCGCCTTTATCGATCGAAGTTTGCAGGACATCAATAATAGCCTGATGTAGCCTTCTGATTTGCGGCGGTTGTAAATCGGCAGCCACAGTATCGGGCATAATCCCGCTTTTGAATAGAGCTTCATCAGCATAAATATTACCAATCCCTGCCACAATTGCCTGATCGAGTAGCAGAGTTTTGATCAGTCGCCGACGGTTTTTTAACTTTTGAGTAAAGTATGCCAGAGAGAAATCAGCGGCAAAGGGTTCAGGCCCTAGTTTTTGGAGTCCCGTAATCACAGATTCTAGCGCCAATTCTGGGGGGCAATACCAGACTTTGCCAAAGGTACGAGTATCAACAAAGCGCAATTCTTGCTCATTTGCTAAAAATAGGCGTACACGGGTATGCTTTTGCAGAGTGGAATTCCGAGCAACCCAAAGTAGCTGTCCTGTCATCCGTAGATGAACCCCCAACCAGCCAGCAGGAATACTTGAAGCCGATTCTGTTAACTCTGCCAGTAAATACTTGCCTCGTCGATGCCATTGAGCGATTGCTTTTCCTTTAATTCCCATCAGAAAAGCCTCGGTTTCAGGGGGATAAGCTATCGTCCTAGGTAATAATACTTCTCCCGCCTGAATTGTCTGTTTCAGAGTTAAATTATTCAAACCGCGACGGACAGTTTCTACTTCTGGAAGTTCAGGCAAGATAGTTTCTAGAGGATACAGTGCAGTGCTACCTAGTTTACCAGTCTCAATTTACTCTAGGGAAACCAAATCTTACTTTTGAATTGTGCTAAATTGCGCTTTTATTTTGCTGGGCAACTACCTCGTCTGCAAAGCTTTGGGTGGGAAAAAATTCAAATGGTCCAGCGATCGATCCCCAGACAAGTTCATCTGTTTCGAGATCTCTGCCACGATCATAGCTAGTTAATTGGCGATCGCTAATTTCAAAACTGTTGTCTAAATAGGTTATTTTGCCCTTACGCTCCACAATACAGGCTTTCCCAGGCTTAATTTGTCCTTGAAAACAACTGCCAGTCCAGGTTACATCCATATCGCAGCCGTCCATCTTCTCAATTGCCTCGGCAGTCAGATTACTTAATAACTCTGGGTTGCGGGATGCACCATAAAACCGCTCTTGCTCCTTAACTTTGAAATTCTCTAGCTCAATGCGATCACCCTTTAAACTTAGACGAATAACTCGCAAACGATACGGCTGATTGAGCATAAAGTCGTAAGCCTGTTCTAAAAATAAGCTTGTGCCGCCTAGTAAATCATCAGGTAAGGGACGCATACACACGCGGATGTGGGCAAAAAAGGGCGGGTTAGCGTAGGCTTGTGCCTGATTGCTAAAGTCTGATGCCATCCAGCGGGCTAGGGTCGTTATATCTTGAGAGTGAGTCATTTAACGAGTCATTTAACTTATATTGTGCTTGAGCTGCTTGCCCATCAGGCAAAGCTTGACCATTATTCAAGAATACACTTTTAAATCTCGTTGCAGACGACGATCTGTCTCAATGCGCGAAGCTGATAGCTGAACGCCAAAAACTAGTAAACTAAGGCGAGGTTAATTCATAATAAAAGCTCTAAAATATCAAATAAATGTCGATTAAAACAGATAAAGTGCAGGCAGGTAAGTTCCAGTGGTTTTATCGTCAAACTGAAATAGAAACTGAGAGAACTCCCATTCTGTTTCTGCATGGCTTACCTGCCCATAGCTATACCTGGCAAAAGCTGATGTCTCTTCTAGCAGAGGAGAATATTTCTAGTATTGCTCCAGACTGGATTGGTAGCGGTTTTTCTGACAAACCAGGCAAGCGTGATTTCCCTTATACTCCAGAGGCATATCTCCAGAGCTTAGAAGAATTTATTGAGGCGATTGAGCTAGAGAAATTTTATCTCGTGGTACAGGGCTTTCTCGGTTCGGTTGGCGTTCAATACGCTCTACAAAATAGCGATCGCCTGGCAGGATTGATTATTCTTAACACCCCGATAACTTCAGGTGCCAAGCTACCATGGTCAATGAAGCAAATGACTTTCCCTGTGGTGGGAGAAATGATGACTCAAGATCCCCTACTGGTAGACCGCACCATCGAAAAAGGCAGTGGTTTTGTGGTCGAAGACAATGCTCTGGATATTTTACGTAAACCCTTTTTGCAAAGTTCCGCCGTCGGACGTGCTTTAATGATGACTCTCAAGCAGCTACAGCTAGATACGATAACTCAGGAGATCGAAACAGGTTTACAAAAGTGGTCAAAACCAACCCTAATTATTTGGGGCACTGCCGATACTTGGCTAGACAGCGACGCGGTTAAACAACTGGTGGCTAGCAATAGTGAACTGACCTTGAGAGAATTATCTGAAGCCAAACATTATCCCCAGGAACATTGGGCATCAGACATTGCGGGAGAAATGGTGCAGTTTTTCCGCCGTCAAGTTTTCTAATGGTTAAAACTAACCCATAACCCATATTGATGGGCAATAATTAGTCTCACAACTATTACTCAAGGAAAACATATCTAATGCTTCCTTGTCTGCTAATGTTGAGGTAAAAAGCCTTAACAAGAAACAGGTTCAGAGGAAGTTTGATAAGTTAATTATCAACCAAACATCGGGCTACGCTGCTCGTTGACTATATCGATTATTCATGAGGAATTGCGTTAACAATGAACAGTGAAGCAAAAAGCTATAAGGATACCGTAAATCTGCCCCAGACCGAATTTAATATGCGGGCGAATGCCGTAGTACGTGAACCAGAATTACAGCAATTTTGGGCAGAAAACCAAATCTACGAGCAGCTATCGCAGAATAACCCCCATGAATCTTTTATTCTCCACGATGGTCCTCCTTATGCCAACGGTTCACTGCACATGGGTCATGCGCTCAATAAAGTCTTAAAAGACATTATCAATAAATACAAATTACTACAGGGACATAAGACTGAGTATATTCCTGGTTGGGATTGCCATGGACTACCCATCGAACTCAAAGTCCTGCAAAAAATTAAATCGAAAGAGCGAAAAGATTTGACTCCCCTCAAGCTGCGCCAAAAAGCCAAAGAATTTGCGCTCGAAGCTCAAAAAGAACAGTGTGCCAGCTTCAAGCGCTATGGTGTCTGGGGTAACTGGGAACATCCTTATCTGACTCTCAAGCCAGAATATGAAGCGGCGCAGATCGATGTCTTTGGTCAAATGGTGCTAAAAGGTCATATCTATCGCGGTTTGAAACCTGTTCACTGGAGTCCCTCTTCTCGTACTGCTTTAGCAGAGGCGGAATTGGAATATCCTGAAGGGCATACTTCCCCCAGTATTTATGTAGCTTTCCCCGTAACTAAATTAGGTGAGGGTGCAGCAGAATTAGAACCGTATTTACCTAATTTAAGCGTTGCTATCTGGACTACTACTCCCTGGACAATTCCTGGTAACTTAGCCGTGGCGGTGAACGACAGGCTAGAATATGCCGTGGCAGAAACCAAAGCAGGAAAATATTTAATTGTGGCAAAGGATTTAGTTGAGCAACTAGCTGCCACTTTTGAAACAGAATTAACGGTCAAAACTACTCTGACAGGAAAAGCACTAGAAAACACCGTCTATCACCACCCTCTATTTGATCGCGATAGCAAAGTTGTCATCGGTGGCGACTATATCACCACAGAATCGGGTACAGGCTTGGTTCATACTGCTCCAGGACACGGGCAAGAAGACTATATTACGGGGCAAAAATATGGTTTACCTCTACTTTCCCCTGTCGATGACGGAGGACGGTTTACAGAGGAAGCAGGTAAGTTTGCGGGCTTGCAGGTAGTAGCTAAGGGTAACGAGAAAGTAAGCCAGGGTAATCAGGCGATTATCGATGCCTTAACGGAAGCAGGGGCATTACTCAAACATGAAGAATATGCTCATAAATATCCTTACGATTGGCGTACGGGTAAACCGACAATCTTCCGCGCTACCGAACAGTGGTTTGCCTCCGTTGAAGGTTTCCGCGATCAGGCATTAAAAGCCATTACCGACGTTACCTGGATTCCTGCCCAGGGAGAAAAACGGATCACGCCTATGGTGAGCGATCGCTCTGACTGGTGTATTTCTCGTCAGCGTAGTTGGGGTGTGCCAATTCCCGCCTTTTTTGATCAGGAAACTAACGAGCCTTTATTAAATCAAGAGACTATTGATTACGTTAGGGCGATAGTCGCGGAAAAGGGTTCTGATGCCTGGTGGGAACTACCTGTAGAGGAATTATTACCCGAATCTTACCGCAATAATGGACGTACCTATCGCAAGGGTACAGACACGATGGATGTCTGGTTTGATTCTGGTTCATCTTGGGCGGCGGTAGCTCAAGGTAGAGACTTGAA
>JBCCNG010000263.1:0-6311 GCA_039025955.1 Cyanobacteria bacterium P01_C01_bin.72
ATTATCAACGGTTAGAACAAATTTATGAGGAAATCGAAATCAAACTACCGATAATTCCGTTGATAGGTAGTAAGCGCAATCGCGATTTCAGCAGAATATCAAGTCAGATTTTTTCACTATGTGAGTCAATTATTTCGGATATTTTCATTATATGAGACAAAAATTTTAACTTTATGTGTCAACGATAGGAGCAAAAGTATTAGAATCTGGTGAAGATTTTTTCATTTTATGAGTCAACCCACAAATCTTCATTACCTAGTAAATCAACTGAAAATCTAAAAGCTACGAACAGATGACCTTTCGGTTTCACGTTGTCCCCTTGTGGGATACCCTAAATCAGCAACGCCAGGATTTCATATTACCTCGCATATATTAAGCTGTGGAAGATTGTTTTCGAGATAGTATTTCGCCCAATTGCAACCTCTTTGAACTAGCACATCTAGATTGTTAATATCGGTTAAATCCCAAATAATAGCGGTGTTGTCGTAGCTAGCGGAGGCTAAACTCATATCGTCGGAACTAAAGTTGATACCGTGTACCCAGTCCCCGTGACCCCTTAAAGTCCCGATAAGAGAACCATCGAGATGCCAAAGTTTAACGCTACCGTCTCTGCTGGAAGAAGCAATTTTCTGTCCGTCATGGCTAAAGGCAACACCCAATACTTTATCGGTATGTCCCACGATGGTATTAAGTAATTTTCCCTCTAAGCTCCACAGCTTGACGGTTTGGTCGTGACTGGCTGAAGCAATAGTTTGACCGTCGGGACTAAAAATAATTCCATGTACCCAGTTATTGTGACCAGTGAAGGTTTTGAGCAGCTTACCATTTCTATTCCAAAGCTTGACGGTTTGGTCGTGACTAGCGGTCGCAATCATCTTGCCATCGGGACTAAAGCTTATTCCATGAACTACATCTTGATGTCCTTTAAGAGTTCTGATGAGAGTACCGTCCAACTTCCATAACTTGATTGTTTGATCGCTGCTGGCGGAGGCAATGAGAGTACCGTCGGGAGAGATAGCTGCTGCATATACTTTATCAGTATGTCCTCGTAGGGTGTTGAGTAAAGTGCCATCGGCTTTCCATAGTTTGATGGTTTTATCCCAACTAGCAGTAGCAATTAAATTCCCGTCGGGACTAAAGCTAATACTGTGTACCGCGTCAGTATGTCCCCTGAGAGTTCTTAACATCGTGCCGTCTGAGTGCCACACTTTGACTGTATTATCTCCGCTAGCGGTAGCAATAATACTATTGTTGGGGCTGTATACAGCAGCGTAAACATTATCATCGTGGAGGTTTAAAGTTTTAAATAGTTTGCTGTCTAGTTGCCACAGTTTAATTGTGCCGTCGGCGGAAGCTGAAGCAATGGTTTGACCATCACTACTGAGAGCTAATTCGAGAATACCGTCAGTATGACCGATAAATGTACGACGCAGACTGTAATCGGAATTCCACAGTTTGACGGTAGTGTCTCCTCCTACAGAAATTAGGGTACGTCCGTCGGGAGTGTAGCGAATATCGTGAATGATGTTTTCTTGGGATATCGTGTGGAGTAAAGAGCCATCTGCGTTCCAAAATTTCAGCGTACCATCTTCGCTGGAAGCTGCTATGGTTTTCATATCGGGACTAAAAGTAATACTCACAACGGCTCTTTGATAACCAGGAATAGTCTGTAGCAATTCTCCATCAAGATTCCAAAGCTTAACCGTACCGTCCATTCCTCCAGTAGCCAGCATTTTACCATCAGGACTAAAAGCGATCGCTAAAAGACTAACACCATTACCATCAATAGTTTGAGTTAATTTTCCCTGACGATTCCAGAATTTAACCGTACCGTCCGATCCTGCTATAGCTAAGATCGTACCGTCGGGATTAAAGCTTAAATCTGCGATTAGACCCTGACGAGTAGTGATGGTTTTGCTTAGTTTGCCCAAATGATTCCAGAATTTAACCGTACCGTCTATTCCTGCGGTGGCAATGGCATTTTCGACAGGACTAAAAGCAACTTTATTAATACCTTGCTGTTTTGTATCGATTGACCGTTGCAAACTACCTTGCTGCCACAGAGAAAGAATACTTTTACTGTCTCCCGCCGCTAAAATTTCTCCATTGGGGCTAAAGCTAACGCTCTTAACTTTGTCCATGCCTATAGTAAGGCGATCTCGTTCTCTAACTCCGTAGACAGTTTCTTGCAGGGCTGCAATGACAGATGTTTGCACTTCAGAATTTTGTTTGACCCAGACGGTTTGAGCGATTTTATCGGCAGCTCTAAGGCTTTCTAACAAACCGTCGAATCCTTGAGCCGAAGCGCAGAGTAATTTGGCATATTTACTTGTGGCAAGTATCTCATTAACGGCAGAAGAACGCCACTGCCAGCCTGCAATACCGCTTAAGAAGATAGCGAGAATCAAACCTGCAATGAGGCTGGTTAAGGTAATTTTACGTCGTCGTCTTTCTCTATGTTGCTCTTTTTGCTTTAGTTGTTTACTCTGCTGGATAAATTCGCGATCGCGATTGCTGAGGTCTTCGATTCTTTGTTGCAGCCAGTAACTAGCATCTGCTAAAGGTTTGCCTCTCAATAATGCCCCGCGATCATAATTACTATTCTCCCAGGCTGCGATCGCCATTCTAAGTTGTTGTTGCCAACGACGAAAGTCTTCATCTAGGGTTAACCACTCGCGGAATCTACCCCAATTATTAATTAGTGCTTCGTGGACTAATTCTACGGTTTCCTTGCGGGTAATAGGATGACGGTCAGTCATGAGCAATCTAGCATCGGCAAGATAAGTTACTAAATCCCAATTATCGGGACGAACTTCATCTTTGGTCGCGATACGACGAGTAAAATCCCCTTCATCTCCTAGCTGTACTAGCTGAATCATAATTTTGGGCATCTTTGACCGACTGAAGCGGTCTAACTGGGCATATACCGCTTCGGCATGATTTGTGAGAGCGCATTCTATTCCTCCAAGTTTGTTATACGCCTGATGTGTTAACCAGCCGTTTTGCTGTTGCTGCCATAGTTGAGTCAAGGTGAATTCTAGTAGAGGTAAACGTCCTGATTGCTGCCTCAAACTGTCAATTAATTTATCGGTTAAGCCTTTTTCCAGGCTGACTCCCATTTTTTGAGCAGGTAGAGTGATCGTTTTAGCTAGCTCTTTTCGCGTCATGGCACTGAGATTGTACACCCCTTTTTGCAGTAGATCGCTAAGGGGACGATAGGACAAAGCAGCACCATAGAAATCGGCTCGCAGGGTAATTACTAGATTAAAAGCAGGAGCGCACTCTACTGCATTAATTAAACTTTCCAAACAGTCTTGACGCTCTAATTCAGGGGTAAGAGTATAGAGTTCTTCAAACTGATCGATAACCAGCAGTAGACGTTTAGAATAAGACTGTGTTTCTGGTACGGGAACATCCCTCTGGGGTAGCAGGGGTTCTGCGATCGCTCGTTCTCTTTCATTTACTAAAGGTGAATTGCGATTTTCCCAATAGTTTCTTTTTTTTCCAGATGTATCTGCACCATTAGCGACAATACTTTCGATGAATTCTGTTAAAGTGGTTTTTCCTTTTAACAACTGTTCTTTCTGAAGTAATCCCCCTTGCCTAAAAGCATTTTCCATCGCCGAGATGGGGTTGTTTCCTGGTCGGAAAGTAACTATATGCCATTTGGTACTCCCTCGACGTAGCTGAGGAATCAAACCCGCAAACACCACTGAAGATTTACCACTTCCAGAAGCCCCCACCACAGCCACAAAAGAGCTTTGCTGTACTTTATCTGACAAATTCCGAACGCACTTTTCTCTCCCAAAAAAGACATCTGCATCTTCCTCTTTAAAGGCAAATAAACCCCTATAGGGACAAGGAGGAATACCACCTAAATCCAACCAAGTAAGGGATTTCACTGCGGGATTTTGACAGAGAATTGGCAGCCAAGAAGCTGCGGGATACTGTTCTTCTAAACCTTGTAAGCGACATCGGGCTTGTTTGACAGCTAGAGATAGGGGTAGCTTATCAACTGCAAAAGCCTGTAAAAAATAGTGAAAAAACTGCTGCGCCACTAAATTGGGTACGGGCTCACGCATTACGATTACCTGGGGAAGATGCAGCTTTTCTAAAGCATTTGCCAACCCCAAACCGTCGCAAGAATTAAAAATAGCCAGCTTTAGACCTCTAGCAATGCCTATCTTCAGAGCCTCCTCTAACTGCTCAATAGTCAGACTGTTATAATGCGCTTCGTCGTTAATATATATTCTGCCCGTCTCTCCTTCAGTTTGACTGTGTCCTGCAAAAAACAAAATATCCCATCCCTGAGTATCCCAAAGTTCGCGGTCGAGTTCCCTACGAGAAGGCTTGATTAAAAATCGCGTCTCGGCATCTGTCAGGTTACCTAAAGCTGTTTGTTCGGCTGCTATATCAATATCGCGATCGCTGCCCAGAACAGCTAAAATGCGGACTTTTTCGCGTTCTACTGGGGGATTTGGTAGCTGTTTGTATTCGGGACGACTTAAAGCAATCTCGGCATCTGGATAGTCTTTTAAAAAGTGCCAACTGTGCCAGGGTAAACGCTTTACTAGCTCGTTTTCTGTTTCTATGATGATGCGAATTGCCGAAGTGTTGGTAAGCTGAGAGCGCAACTTTTGCTCTAGCTGCACGAAATCTTTATGTTGCAGCCAGCTATTAAACTCGCGAGCTAAATTAACGCAGGTTTGGTCGAAACTAAGCTGTGAAACTTGAGTAATTCCACCCTCATCAATTTCTAGCTCGTCGTCATCTTCTTCTATTTCAGATAGCATTGTCAAACGCTGAGAAAGAGCGCGATAAGTAGCTTGCCAAACTCGATAAAGCTCTCTGATTTGCAGGACTTCTGGTAAACTGCCAGTAAACTGAGCCAATAATGAATTGTCTGTATCTATAATTTGAGCCGTAACATTAGCAAAACCGCGACTCAGATCGCCCCGTCCCAAATTAATCACAACCGACTGGATACTTCTCAAACCTGTACCTCTTTGCTTGCTTCGCTCTACGTTAATTGCCAACTCGATTTGGTATACAAAACAAAATTTACAATGAGCCAAGACAGATAGCTTTAACATTTAAATTATTATTCGAGCGCCTGGATTCATAAAAGATCGGTTTTGGATCGGCAAATCTAACTTTGCTAAAACTACTTATACAGACAGGTAGTAAAATATACTTAGTAGAGTTTTTCTAGAGCCGAAAGTAGTTATGGAGAAACAGCATAGAATTCGCTTCAAAGCTTCAATCGCTGGTTTAGCTAAAATTAAGCAGGCTCGTAAAGAAAAAGGCTGGAATCTTAATAACCCTCTCTGGCTACAAGAGGCTAGTAAGGTTTTGGGTGTTGTTAGTTCAGAAAAACTCGCTCCTGGTGTTTCTTACGGTACTTGGAAGCGTTTTTTAGGGGGAAAAAAATCCGTTAACGGAAATGCCTTTAAAGCCTATTGTCGGATCTTAGATTTAGATTGGCAACAAGTTGTTGAAGATAATGGCAATTTAATTTTAAAGCGTCAAGACTGGGGGGAAGCGATCGACGTTTCATTTTTTTTGGGACGCGGTAACGAATTAGCTACGATCTCGAATTGGCTGGTTAGCGATAAGTGTTCTTTGGTTTTGCTGTTGGGAATGGGTGGAATTGGTAAGACAGCTTTATCAATTAAAATTGCTCGTTCGCTAAGGGATGAATACGATCGCGTTATTTGGCGCAGTCTGCGTAATGCCCCACCTTTATCGGAATTATTATCGGATTTGATTCAGTTTATTAGCGATCGCCAAGAGACTAAATTACCAGACTCGATCGAGTTAAAAATAAATTTGCTGTTAAAGTATTTGACTAGTTCTAGGTGTTTGCTGATATTAGATAATGTCGAATCGATTCTAGAAACAACTAATGAAGAAAACAGTTCCAGTCAGAGCGATCGTGAATACAATCGGTTGTTTGAGTCTGTTGGCGATGCTAACCATCAAAGTTGTTTGTTACTAACCTCTAGAGAAAAACCTTCAGCAATTACTTCTTTAGAACAAAATAATACCTGGGTTCGCTCTTTACAATTAACTGGTTTGTCAATAGCGGAAGCTCAAAAAATTTTAGCCCTCAAAGGTGTATTTTTTGGTTCAAAAAATGAATGGCAACAGCTAATAAATCGCTATGGTGGCAATCCTCTGGCTTTAAAAATTGTTGCTTCGACAATTCAAGATTTTTTTGCAGGAGACATTACTGCATTCCTAGAGTTCCTACAACAAGATTTATTTATCTGTGACGATATTTATCTTTTGCTACAGCAACAGTTCGAGCG
>JBCCNG010000264.1:0-6255 GCA_039025955.1 Cyanobacteria bacterium P01_C01_bin.72
ACTGTTGGACACTAGAACATATAAGCTGTCCTGAACTAAAATTAACTCCTAGTTTTATTAAGGCATTAATTATATAATCGACACTTAATTCTTCTAGTTCGACTAATACAGCTAAATATTGTTCAAACTCGGATTGACTTGTTAATTCACTAAATTTAGCTTGAGCAATATTCTGGATATCTTCTAGATTTATAAAACTATTATCGATAACTTTAGGTAAAGGGCGGTCGCGCCATTCTATTTGATATAACCAATCATCAATATTTTGTTGACTATTACTAAATAAATTGGGAGAGACAGCTTTGATTTTTAATCCATTAATCACAGCTACTACTTCTTGGCGGTCATCGATTAACTCAAAGTTTATAGCGTAAATATTGGCATTGTTAGCAATAACTTCAGCATAACTCCAAATAGTATCTTGAGGCAGGCGATCGCAGTTAATAGTAAAACTTTCTATTTCTATCGGCAAATAGCTATGAGAGCGATCGCTCTCTTTGATTGCTGCACCTGCAACTTGCAAACAGGCATCTAATAATACAGGATGAATAGTATATTTATTATCTGTTAAATTCTCTGGTAATTCTACTCTACCTAGTGCTTTATCTTGGGCATTATATAATTCTGCGATCGCCCTGAAACTTTGTCCGTATCCTAAACCTCGTTCGGCTAAGTCTCGATAATATTGTTCTATATTGACTTGCTTATTTATCTCTTCCTTATATGTAGCTAAATTACTAGATTTATTGACTGTAGAAGCACTAGATATTTTGCCGTTACAGTTATTTATCCAATCAGAACCGTTATTTGAACTAAAAACTTCAAAACTGGGTACATTATCATCAATTTCTATGTCTAATATCAATTGAATATCTATAACTGATTCAGACAACATCAAAGGCTGTAGAAAATTAATATTGCTGATTTCAATATAAGACGAGCTTAAAACTTCTCGACCAATACTCAACGCCATTTCAATATATCCAGCACTAGGAAAAATAACCTGTTGCCATACCTGATGATCTATTAAATATTCTGGATTGTTTTGGGATATTTTGTTTTGCCAAATTCTATTGTTTGATTTAGCTAATTTAATTTCATTTCCCTGTAGGGATGCGTTACGAGATTGCCCTACAACATGATATTGTTTTTGTTTACCCGATAACCAGTATTGTTGACGTTGAAAAGGATAAGTTGGTAACGGTAATATTTCACCTGGTTCAGAATAAAAATTATTCCAATCTAGATCGATATGATTCGTATAAAGACTAGCTACACTATTGAATATAGATTGCCAGTTAGATTGTCCGTGACGCAAACTAGGAAGCAATAAAGATTCTCCTCCGCCCCCTTCAATCCCCCCTCGTTCCCCCCTTGAGAAGGGGGGCATAATACGTGTTATTCCTAGTAAGATTGGTTTTGCTCCTATTTCTAGAAAAACACTACATTTGGCTTCAACTAAAGCCTTGATTCCATCAGCAAAACGCACTGGTTGACAAATATGATTTACCCAATAATCAGCAGTAGTAATATCGCTATCTATTTTTTTGCCAGTAACGTTAGAAACAAAAGGAATTTGCGGACGAGAATAATTAACTTCCTGCGCTATCTTGCTAAACGCAGGTAACATATCCTCCATCAAAAGAGAATGAAAAGCATGAGAAACATCTAACTTAGTAGTTTTAATATTTCTATTGTCAAATATTGCATTAACTTGCTCTACAGCTTCAGTGTCTCCTGAAATAACCGTATTTTCTTGATTATTAATTGCAGCAATAGTAACTATTCCCGATATAGTTTCAATTACATCGTTGACTGCTATTTCATCTGCCTGAATTACATACATCTCTCCATTAGGAGGCAATTCTTGCATCAATCTTCCGCGATGAGCAACTAGTTTAATCCCATCTTCCAAACTAAAGACTCTGGCAATAGTCGCAGCTACAAATTCGCCAATACTATGACCCATAACAACATCAGGTTTAATACCCCAAGATATCCACATTTGGGCTAAAGCATATTCGATGGTAAAGATGGCGGGTTGAGTGTATTTGGTTTGGTTGAGAGTGGAAAGTCGATCCCCCCCAGCCCCCCTTATTAAGGGGGGAGAATCTAACATAGAAGAGAAAAGAATTTCTTGAAGAGGTGTGTCTAGATATGGATCGAAGAGTTGGAAACAGCGATCGCAATTCTCTCTAAATACTGGTTGGGTTTCATATAATTCTTTACCCATATCAACATACTGCGATCCCTGTCCTGTAAAGAGTAAAGCGACTTTTTTAGGATTGCTTACGGGTAGATCCTGACCGCTTTCAATATTGTTTAATTGTTCTTTTAAATCTTCAGTATCTCTAGCTATTATTGCCAAACGTTGTTCAAAATGCGATCGCTTTACACTAGCTGTATAACAAATATCCTTTAACGGGGTGGAGGTGGCGAGGTGTAGCCCTAAAGGATACCGCTTCGCATAAGGTGCGGAGGGGGAAAGATAGTATTGGTATTGTTTCGCTAACTCATTTAATGCAGTTTTACTTTTAGCGGATAAAGTTAATAAATGAAATGGTAGATCCCTGCCTTCTCCTTCTGCCTTCTGCCTTCTTACTCCTGACTCCTGACTGCATGCGGACAAACGAATGTCCTTTGCGACTCCTGACTCCAAAATAATGTGGGCATTAGTGCCACTAAACCCAAAAGAGCTTATCCCCGCCAGACGTAACTTATCTTGTTGCCATTCTCTACCATCACTAACAACATCAACGCCAGCGTTATCCCAATTAATATAAGGATTAGGCTGATTAAAATGTAAATGAGGTGGAATTTGTTGGTGTTGCAGACTGAGAACAACTTTAATTAAGCCAGCAATTCCCGCAGCAGCTTCTAAATGACCAATATTGGTTTTAACCGAGCCTACCAGCAGGTGATTATTACTATCTCTCTTAAATACTTCCCCTAACGCGGTAATTTCTATCGGATCGCCTAAAGACGTCCCCGTGCCGTGTGCTTCAATATAATCAATATCTTCTGCTGCAATACCAGCATTCTCTAACGCCTGACGAATTACCCTTTGCTGAGATACACCATTAGGCACGGTTAAACCGCTACTTCTACCATCCTGGTTGACTGCCGAGCCTCTAATTACCGCTAAAATGCGATCGCCATCTCTCTGGGCATCTGTTAGGCGTTTCAACACCACCATACCGCAGCCTTCTCCGCGACTAAAGCCATCAGCAGCAGCATCGAAGGTTTTACAACGCCCGTCTGGGGCTAACATTCGAGCTTGAGAGAAATTAATCGTAAATTCGGGAGTAATGAGGCGATGTACTCCACCCGTTACGGCTATATTGCATTCCTTGTCGCGTAAACTTTTACAGGCTAGATGTATTGCCACTAAAGAAGAAGAG
The DNA here is from genome assembly GCA_039025955.1 of Cyanobacteria bacterium P01_C01_bin.72. Taxonomy (GTDB): domain Bacteria; phylum Cyanobacteriota; class Cyanobacteriia; order Cyanobacteriales; family Xenococcaceae; genus Waterburya. The sequence goes on from JBCCNG010000264.1 coordinate 3,402, forward strand.
CAAGCGGTATCTACTGCCATGCTAGGGGCGGTAAAGCCCAATAAATAAGATATTCTGCCTGCGGCGGTGCTGTGGGAATTGCCTGTCGCTAGATAAGCATCGATTTCGGTGTTGTCTCTTTCTAGCAGCAGTTGAGAATAATCATTACTGCTGATGCCAACAAACACCCCTGTATTTTTACTCGCTTCTGTATGGGGTACTACTCCCGCCCTTTCCAAAGCTTCCCAAGTAACTTCTAACAATAATCTCTGCTGCGGATCGAGACTGTTTGCTTCGCGGGGAGAAATACCAAAAAAGTCGGCATCAAATTCCTTCAGGCGATCGACAAAACCGCCATAGCGCACGTTCATTTTCCCTGGGGTTACAGGGTTTACATCATAATGCTCGTCAATGTTCCAGCGATCCCTTGGCACTTCGGATATCGCATCCACCCCATTATTAAGTAATTCCCAAAATGCTTCGGGAGTATCCGCCCCACCAGGAAAACGGCAGCCCATACCAATAATGGCAATTGCTTCGCGATCTTTATTTTTCTCTTGCTGGAGTTGCGCTCTTAAATCTTTAATCTCCGCAAGAGCCTTTTGCATTAAGGTTTTATAGTCGGGCATCTTATTATTTATCCGCTTTAGTTTCAGGAATAAACTCTTGATTTTGTTGGGTAATTCTAATCAAAAATCTCAATGCTTCGTTGACAGAATCAGCATTAGGAAATACTTTCGCTACATCAGGCTCTAGACGAATTGTTTGATTAGCAAAATTTTTACGTTCAATTCCCATCCGTCTTACTCGCAATTGTTTTAAATCGTATTCTGGTCTTAAATCATCTTCCATTGCTAAGTTATCCCTCTTCATACATTTCTTGTTCTGATTTTGTTAGCTTTCTAGCACTTATAATCCGAATTGCATTTTCTCTTTCTGTATAAGAAACTATTAATAATTTTCCCGTACTTGCTCTACTAACTATTAAATATCGCTCCTCATCTTTGGAATGGTCTAGATCGTAAAAATCAATATAAAATGGATCGTCGAAAATTGTTTTTGCTTCATCAAAAGATACTTGGTGTTTTAACAGATTAGATTTAGCTTTATTTTCATCCCAATCAAATATCATCTGTTTATTTTATCTCTACTCTTCCCCTTCAAGTGCTGCTAATTCTGCTGCTAACAAGTCGGCGATATCTGCTTCTTCGTCGGCGTTTGCTTCTTCGGGAAACATTTTGTCTAATACGTAATCGGTCAACGTTCCTAAATTAGGATAGTCAAAGGCTACGGTAGAAGGCAAAGTGAAACCAATACTATCCTGCAAGCGATTCTTAAATTCGATCGCCGTTAATGAGTCCATCCCTAAATCAAAAAATCCTGTCTTGGTGTCTACTTCCGAAGCTTGGAAACCCAATACCCTAGATAATTCCGAGCGTAAATAATCAAGTAAAAGCGATCTCTTTTCTGTAGGAATTGCTTTGTCTAATTCTGCTTGTAGATTTATTTGGGTTGTTTTTTGGGTGGGTTTTGACTGCTTGAATTGATTGAAGAAAGAAGAAAATTCCCCTTGTTTGAGGAATTTATTCCAGTTAATGTCAACTACTCCTACTTGAGTAGGTGAGGCTATAAATAACTGTTCCAAGATAGCTATTCCTTGCTGTGGGGCGATCGCATTTACTCCTAGCTGGCTCATACGTTTATCTGCTTGTTTTTCGGCTGCTTCGCCGATATTTGACCATGTTCCCCAGTTGATACTCGTAGCGGGTAATTCCAGAGACTGGCGATAATGTGCCAAGCTGTCCAAAAAAGTGTTGGCTGCGACGTGATTGGCTTGCCCAGGCGATCCGACTAAGGATACGGCAGAAGAATAGAGTATAAAGAAGTCTAGGTTAATATCTTTGGTTAAATTGTGCAGATTCCAGGCACCAGTAACTTTAGGGTGTAAAACTCGTTCCATTTGTCCCCAAGTCATGTTTTGTATTGCGCTATCGTCAAGCATTCCCGCAGCGTGGATTATTCCCCTAATTGGGATGGGGGGATGGGAAGCAGAGGAGACAGGGAGATAGGGAGACAGGTTATTTTGTAAAGCTTCTAAATCAGTGATGTCGGTTTGGATGATATCGACATTTATGCCTTGTTGTTGCAGTTTGGCTATTTCTTGTTGGGCGTAGATTGAGGGTTTTCTTCTACCTAAGAGAATTAAATTTCTCGCGCCTTTTTCGGCTAACCATTGGGCGGTTAAGATCCCTAAACCTCCTAAACCACCAGTGATTAAGTAACTACCGTTTTCATCTAGCGTTAACTCTGGAGTAATGACAATTTTGCCGATATGTTTAGCTTGTTGGAGATAGCGAAAGGCTGATTTTGCTTGGGCTAGAGGGAATACTTTTTTTGGTAAGGGCTGTAATTCTCGATTGTCAAATTTCGCCATCAACTCCGACAATATAGATTGAATTAAATCGGGTTGCTGTTGGCATAATTGCACCATGTCAACGATGTGATAGTCTGCATTGGGCAATTGTTGATGTACCTGAGTTTTATCCCAAATATCTAGTTTGCCAATTTCTAAGAAACAACCATCTTCTTTTAATAGTGATAGACTAGCGGGAATAAATTCACCTGACAGGGAATTGAGGATAATATCTACCCCTTCTCCATTGGTGATGCTGTTAATTTCTTCGGCAAAATTGAGACTGCGGGAGTTCATGATCTGCTTGACTCCCAGAGACTTAAGATAATCCCATTTACCAGTAGATGCTGTAGCAAAGATTTCTGCCCCGGCTTGTTGCGCTAACTGAATTGCAGCTTGCCCCAGTCCCCCCGCAGCAGCATGAATTAAGACTCGTTTCCCTGCTGATATTTTTCCTAGATG
>JBCCNG010000265.1:0-6240 GCA_039025955.1 Cyanobacteria bacterium P01_C01_bin.72
GAAGATACCCAGCTCAATATCCTCTTAACCCAAACAAAATATACAGAAAACTTTGACAATAAAAACTTAAATATAATCAATCTCAACTCACCTCTGCACCTCTGCCCCCCTGCACCTGACGCGGAGCGTAGCGGAGCTTATCCGAAGGTGTATCCTTTAAGAAATCCTTTAGGGCTGCCCCTCTGCACCTCCACTCCCCAAAATCTCGCTCATATCATCTACACGTCAGGCTCGACAGGAAAACCCAAAGGCGTAGCAATAACTCACAAAAGCGCAGTAACTCTATGTCATTGGGGGGCAGATATCTTTTCCGAAGCTCAACTATCGGGAGTATTAGCTTCAACTTCCATTTGTTTCGATTTATCAGTATTTGAAATCTTCGTTACCTTAGCCAGTGGCGGAGCGGTTATTCTGGCAGAAAATGCCCTAGAATTGCCCAGTTTAGAATCTTCTATCCCTATTACCCTAATCAACACCGTGCCTTCGGCTGCAAGGGAATTACTCAGAATCAATGCCATTCCCGAAACTGTAAATACCGTTAACTTAGCGGGGGAAGCCTTACCTAAAGACTTAGTAGATAAACTCTATCAACAGCAGCATATAAAGCAAGTTTACAATCTCTATGGTCCTTCGGAAGATACGACCTACTCCACATTTGCCTTAACTCAAGCCGAAGACAATAAGCCTCCGACAATTGGAAAAGCGATCGCAAATACTCAAACCTATATTTTAGATAAATACCTCCAACCCTTACCCATAGGTATCCCAGGAGAATTATATTTAGCTGGTGCTGGTTTAGCCAGGGGTTATTACAATCGAGGCGATTTGACTGCGGAAAAATTCATTCCCAACCCTTTTTCATTTAACATTAAACATTTAACATTAAACATTTCTTCTTCTGCTTCTTTGCGACTTTGCGCCTTTGCGAGACTATATAAGACTGGAGATTTAGCGCGATACCAGCCCAATGGAGAAATTGAATATTTAGGGAGAATTGATAATCAGATAAAACTGCGGGGTTTTCGGATTGAATTAGGGGAAATAGAGACAGTATTAGCCAATCATCCCGATGTAGAAACAGCAGTTGTCATTAATCGCGATCGCATTTTAATCGCATATCCGATCTTAAAAACTCCCCCCTTATCAAGGGGGGTTGGGGGAGATCGAAACTCTTCAACAGAATTACGTCAATTTTTAGCAGAAAGATTACCTGACTATATGATTCCTGCTGCGTTTGTTGTCTTAGATAAATTCCCCTTAACACCCAATGGCAAAATAGACAGAAAATCATTACCCGAGCCAGAATTTAATAGTGAGGATGATACGCCAATTGTTAGTGCAAGTACAGAAAATGAAGCAAAATTAGTTAAGATTTGGCAGGAATTATTAGGTAGAGAAGTAATAGGCATCAAAGATAACTTCTTTGCCCTGGGAGGAGATTCTATTTTAGCAATTCAAGTTATTGCTAAAGCCAGCCAAGTCGGTATACAGTTAACCCCTAAAAACTTATTTCAATATCAAACTATTTCCGAGTTAGCAGCAGTAGCTCAAGAAAATTATAAAATAGAAGCCGAGCAAGGACTAGTTACGGGAATTGTTCCTTTAACTCCTATACAGCATTGGTTTTTCGAGCAAGAATTATTGGATGTCCATCATTGGAATCAGGCAATTTGGTTAGAGACTAAACAGCCATTAAAAGAGGACATATTAAGACAGGCGATCGCATTTCTTTTAAGCCACCACGACGCACTAAGACTATCTTTTCAACCAACAGAAGCATGTTGGCAACAGGTTAACCAAGATGTAGATATCGCTCTGCCTTTAGTGGCGATAGATTTAGCAGATTATCCCGAATGCGATCGTGAATTAGAACAGTTAAAGATTGTGAATCAATTGCAATCTAGTTTTAATTTATCAGCAGCACCATTATTTAAAATAGCTTGGTTTAAATCGACAGATAATCAAGCCGATAGGTTATTAATTATTACTCACCATCTAATTATTGATGGAGTATCTTGGCGCATTCTGATTGAAGACTTACAAACTATTTATCAGCAATTAGAACAAGGTAGAGAAATCTTATTGCCACCTAAAACAACATCCTGGCAACAATGGTCGGAGAAATTACAACAAGTCAATTTAAAACCCGAACTAAATTACTGGTTGCAACAGCAAAATATCTGTATAGACGTTGAATATAACCTCCCCGCAGCAATATTAGCATCACAAACAATTACCATAACATTACCTTCAGCCGAAACCCAACAACTACGACAAGAAGTTCCAGCGGCATATCAAACCCAAATCAACGATATTCTTCTCACAGCCTTAATTCAAACTTGGCAAGAAATATATAACAGTAATAACCTGTTAATCGAACTAGAAGGACACGGCAGAGAAGATATTATCGATAATGTAGATATATCTCGCACCATAGGCTGGTTTACTACTATCTATCCTCTTATTTTAAATTTATCTAATATAGAACTTGCAGCTAATATCAAATCAATTAAAGAACAAATTAGAGCAATTCCCAGTAATGGTATCGGTTATGGAATCTTGCGTTATTTAGATCGAGAAACAGAATTAAATAACTTCCCCCAAGCTGAAATCAGATTTAATTACTTAGGACAAATAGATAACCTGTTGACTCAAGACTCCTTTTTCCATCCCATAAGCGAATCTGCGGGAGAAATGCGAAGCTTGAGAGATAAAAGAAGTTGTGCGATCGAAATTGATAGTATTATTCGCGACGGAGAATTAAAACTTAAATGGATTTACGACCATGCGAATTATACCGATGCAGAAATGGGAAACATTACCCAGACTTACTTGCTTAAGCTGCAAAATTTAATCCAACACTGTTTATCAAAAGATACGGGAGGTTATACACCATCAGATTTTAGTCAAATGGACTTCGATCAAGATGAATTAGACGATTTGTTAGACGATCTTTGATTGATATTTAATTGTTAACTATTGATTTTTCTTTTTTATGCGTAACTTCAGTTACTCATTATTAGTTATCGAAGATTTACTCTTAGCAGTTAAATATTCTTTAGTTAAACGATAGGGACGAATGAAATAGTACAAGAAAAATAGAGATTTTGGTAGCTGTACAGTGTCCCACTCCTTAGCTGTAGGAGTGAACAGTAGACCTTTGAGAAACTGTAGTTTGCCTTGCCAACTATCAGTAATCTGGAAGATAAAATTGTAGTCCTCCCACTGGGTAAAACGTCTAGTAAAGATAAGTTGACACACCTGCCCATAAAGGCTGTTGGCACGAGTATTTTGTTGTGCTGTCTTCAGTAGAGACTCAGGAATAGCGGTTTGATAAAAATTATGAGTGAGTAATAAACCCAGATGGAGCATTGTCTCTGCTTTAAGCTGCTTTGCCCGTTGTTCGATCTGTTGCCAATCTAGATCTCGATGGCTACCAATAAATTCGGCGAGGTCGCAGACCCACTTTAATGATTGCCAGCAGTGCTTTGAGCCATGAAAACAGAGGTATAGTAACATCATCTCTGGGGCAAACTGGGGTAGTTTATCACCAGCTAGCTCGACTTCGGTAGCGTTTTGCTTGAACTGTTCAAAGTCCACATCAAAATAGTGGGATTGAGTTTTGACGGTAACAGACCACTGTAGATCGATCGCAATTTCTTTTGTCGGATGATAAAAATCATAGCCTTTCTGGTTTGCCTCGGACTGGAGAAATGAACCGTATCTTAGTGCAGGGTTGTCTTTAACCTGGGCAATATAGCCGATAGTTTCGTAGCCCGAGTCTTCCAGCAGCTTAGTAGCTAAGGCAAAATTTTCTTTACTGATCAAGATATCAATATCACAAGAGTCTCTGAAGGTAAGATTCTGGTAGGCGGTCATAGCTAAGGTCATACCTTTGAAGGGAATAGCAAAGATATTATTTTGGGCAAATAGACGGCATACTCGGATCAACTCACTGGTGGTAAAGAGGTTAGTCTGAGCTTTATGGGCAAAAATGTTCTGCATCAATGATAGTGGTTGAGCAGGAACAATATCTTTACAAATGCGAGACAGATTATGATACAGCAGCGGAATAAGCTGATGACGGCAACCCAAATCGAATAAGCATTGCCAGTCTAAATCTTGTTGGACTAGCTCTTTAATCCTCTTGGCTAACTGAGGACTAACGTTGGTACGAGAGCAGGCAAGTAAGAGTTCTATTTCTGGCTGCGATCGCTCTTTTGTGCTTAAATTGGTTTTTAATCGGGTATTGGTCATCTACTGATTTTAAGTGCGATAATTTTGCGCCTGGGTTTCAAATAGCCGGGCATAACTCTGCTGAAGCTGCATCAGCTCATCGTGAGTGCCACTTTCAATAATCTTGCCCCCATCCATGACATAGATCCTGTCTGCCATCTTGACCGTAGAAAGGCGGTGAGTAATGAGAACAGCGGACTGATCTTTAATTAATTCACGGAACTTTTTAAAGATTTCGTACTCGGCTTTGGGGTCCATGGCGCTAGTGGGTTCATCCAAAACAATCACCTGAGAATCCCGTAAAAAAGCTCTGGCGAGAGCGACTTTTTGCCATTGACCAATACTTAACTCTTCACCACTATCGAATAGCTTGCCCAATACGGTGTCATAGCCCTGGGGCAGCTTGGTAACTACATCGTGCGCTCCCGATTTCATCGCCGCTTGATAGATCTCCTTATCTCTGGGAGGGACATCAATATCTCCGAGACGAATGTTTTCTTCTGCCGAGAAATGATATTTGGCATAGTCTTGGAAGATAACGCTAACCTGGCGACGCAAATCAGCAATGCTGAATAATTTAAGATCCACTCCATCGACGCTAATGCTTCCGCTAGTGGGATCGTACAGGCGACAGAGCAGCTTAATGAGGGTAGTTTTGCCTGAACCATTTTCTCCCACCAGAGCAATGGTTTCTCCTGGTTTGATTGTTAGGTTGATGTCTTTGAGTGCCTCTCGGGCAGAATCGGCATAGCTAAAGTTAACATGCTTAAACTCGATACCCTGTTTGATTTTCGGGGGCATTGGCTTGGGCTGATCAGGATCAATTACCCTGGGCTTGAGATCGAGAAACTCATAGAGGTTAGCCAAGAAAAGATTATCTTCATACAGTCCCGAAAAGTTATTCAGAGTTAGACGCAGATTGTTTTGTCCCCTTTGTAGAGCCTGATAGTAGAGTACTAAATCCCCCAGTAGCAAAGCCCCTTCGATAGTTTGGTAGATAATGTAGCCAAATACAGAGAAAACTAATGCCCCCGCAAAAGCCTGGGATAAGAAAAATGCCAGAGTTCTTTTACTCGAGATACTTAGTTTTTCTTTGTATAGCTGATGTCTAATCTGACGATATTCTTGGCTAAACCAGCCACCCAAATCAAAGAGCCTTACCTCCTTGGCAAACTGCTCATTGGTTAACATCCAGCCTAGATAAACCGACTGCCGCTCTAGCTGAGTCCGACGACGCTGCCAACTGTAGAGAATTTTAGAAAATTTAGTTCTGACAAACACTGCGGGCAAGGAAGCAACCAAAAGAATGCCAATGATGCCCCAGTGAAGAGACACCAGTAAACCTACCATAGCTAGTAGGGAGATCGAGTTTTGACCAACCTGTGCCAGACGGTTGAGAATTTGAGGTGGTCTGTAAGGTGCTTCCTGCTGCGCTCGTTGCAGAGCATCATGATACTTTGCATTTTCGTAATACTCTAGATCTGCTTCGACGGATTTAGCATGAATAATTCCCTGCATGTAGTCCGTCACTTTCTGAGAATGCGCTGTATTGACCAAATCCGTCAGAGACTGACTCAGGCTATTGAGGATAGTAGCCGCACCAGCCATAATGACTAAAGGTAGTACCTGGGCGAAAACTTCACTGGGTTCAGCCGACCTCAGATTCAGGGTAACAGTATCAATAATGAGCTTTGCCAGATAAATCATCGCCAAGGGCAATAATCCTTGAAATACTACCAGCACCAGACGAGCAATTGTCCAGCCAGGACTACTTTGCCAAACTAGTCGCAGGGCAGGTATAAAGCGGACAGTAATCTTAAGCTTATTAATGATTTTGCGGCTGGCTTGCATAATGGCGCTGGTTGAAGGAATAAATAACTAGATTAAACAAAAACAAATTAAACAAAAGTAAGCTCAGAAGTAAGTTTTAAAATTATTTTCTAAAATTATTTTTTATAGTTAAGGCAAAGTATAGCGGAGAATGTCCCCCGAATTGGCGATCGC
>JBCCNG010000266.1:0-6224 GCA_039025955.1 Cyanobacteria bacterium P01_C01_bin.72
ATAAGATACTTTGTATTGTATTCATAAATTTTTTGCCCATTAAATATATTTTTTTGGGCAAAAAATTTATGAATACAATACAAAGTATCTTATCCAGGGAAATAATCTTGTTTGCTTTCTCGACGGTAAAGCACAAACACAATAAGCCAGAGACAGACTAACCGCAGTGAATCAGAGATTAGAGTGGCACAGGCTGCTCCTTTCCAGGAAAAAAGGGGAATCAGAATAATATTCAAGACAACGTTGATAATTGCCGCTCCCACCTGAACCATGGTGCGAGACTTTTGATTGCCTGAACCAGTTAGAGTGTCGGCTGCTAAATATTGAAAAGTGGCGATCGCTGGCAACGGGGACAGCCATAAAAGGGCTTCGACGGCATCACGATAATCTTCGCCTAAAATCACGGGAATAAAAGGAGCTAGTAGCCAATAGCCAATGATGCTGGCGATAGCATAAAGACTTAATATGGGTAAAAGTTTTTTCGCAAAGCCTAAACTACCTCGAATACCAGAAGCTCCATGCTGAAAAAATCTGGTATAGGTAGCCCCAAACAGGGCTAGGAGCGGCGTGTTGCCCACATCAATAAAGCGATAAGCAGAAGCATAAATTCCTGTCGCCCCCACCCCAGATATTTTGCTTAACATCGACTTGTCTAGGTTGGCGTTGATGTTATTGGCAGACGTACTAATAGAAAAGTAGAATCCCTGAATTATGTTGGCTTTCAGCTCAGATAATATGGGGCGAGGCGAGCCTAACATCTTAGTAATTAGTAAGACTGTCACCGTTGCCATGGTCGCGGAACTTGTAAAGTACAGATAACTCCAGGTTGCCACAGTAGGATTAGAGAAAAAAACGACTAGGGACAAAGCCGCAAACAGCTTACTACAGGTACTTAATATGCCTAGCTGTGCCGTCTTGTGAATCATGCCAGTTGCCATCAAAGATTTGTAGCCTAAATCCAGTAAAGCAAGACCAATCAAATCAGCCAAAAGAATTAATAATATTGCTCCCCAGGGGACATCTCCAGGAAAAATTAGCGGCGATAGCAATAGCAGAATAGCGGTAAAGATAGTACCGTTGGCAGTTGAGAGTACCAAACCATTACCCCAATTGGTGCGAAAAGTTGCCCGATTAGTCGAAACATTTTTAATCAACAGATGCTCACTACCCAAAGGAACAAAAGGGAAAATGAGATTGGCGACTGCGGTAATGGCGATAAATGAGCCATAGTTTTCTCTGCCTAACAAGCGAGCGATAATAATGAAGTAAGCCGCTTGCATGACGATATTAAACAGCTTAGAAAACAGCATCCAGAGAGTGTCTTGTGCCAGACTACTTTGAAATAGACTGGTTATTTTTGTTTTGATCCCTGCTAGATTCATAATTTCTATTTCCGTTCCTGGATTTCGAGACGGCAATTATTCGGCGATCGCATATTGGTCTCGTTTGGCGATAATTAAAGAGTAAGATATCGCTGCATATATCGCCCAAAAAGAACTATTCAGATTGGATATTGTTCCTTCTGTCAAGTTGGAAAGCAAGATATAGGTCAAAAACAGTAGTGGCCAAAATCCTTCTGGGGTATTCGTTTTTCTCAGTAATGCCAGGGAGTGAGCAGTCGTACTGAAAAAGCTAAAAATAAAAATTCCTAAACCGATAATTCCAATCGAAAGCCAGATATCCAAAAATCCATTGTGGGCATAAATTACTGCAATTCTCATGGCATATTGAATATATCCAGATGGTCCTTCTAGACCATTCCAGAATGCAGTCATTCCGTAGCCGAGCCATGGCTTTAGCTGAATTTTATCCCAAACGTACTGCCAAATATAGGTTCTACCAGATAAGGTGGCATCTCTACCAAAATTAGCCAAGATGGAGTCTGAATTAAGATACCCTCCGACTACAATCAGACCAATAAAGCCAATAATCGTTATTCCCAAGGTAGCGAGAATCATTACCTCATAGCGCCAACGAAACATGCGGTAAGTAATACATAAAATTAGCATTAGTCCAAAAGTTGCCAAAGCCGTTAGGGATTGAGACATAACCATTGCACCGCAGTTAAGCACTAGTAAAATCCAGTACAGCCAGCTAAATCTTCCACCCTTAAAAGCATTAAGCAAGAAAATGACCCCACCAGGAGCCATAAATGCACCAAATTGATTCTTGTGAGTAAATACTCCCCTTAAAGCTCCCTCGTGAACGCCAGCCATAATGCCATATTTAGGAATTGCCACAGCGAATAAAAGACTTAAGACAAGCAAAATTCCGTAGGTCCAGCCCAACAACTTCATCTGCTGCTCTAAACTATAGCGAGTAGCTAAATATAAACCAAAACCTGTTGTGCCGATAGCATAAACGCTAAATCTGAGAGTTTGGCTGGGATTAATCGACCAAAAATAAGAAAAACATACGACTCCGATTAAGATCCACAAAAAAACGTTGCGGGAAAAAGCTGCTAGGGAGCGTCGCCACCTCATGCCCAACAAGATAAAGGTCACAATATAGATAAGTACCCCTATTTTAGCGTTAATCGAAAGATCGAGGCTGGTAACGTTAATGCCATCACCTTCATTTGCGCCACCAGTTAAAAATAGAGGAATAATCGCTTGAGATATATGAATTAGAGAAAATATGGAAAATATATATTCAAAATATTTTAAAAAACTATATTTTAAAAAACTGCTCTGGCTTGTGTTCATAAAGGTTAAAACTAGTAGATCAATTAATTCAAGATTGCTTCGAGCCAGAGTTTAAGCTTGGCTGAGGGATGAGCATCACCCACCCCCAGTCACAGAATAAGATAATTTAAGACCTGTCTGCAGATCGTGTCGTACTTTAGGCAGAAACAGGAATATTGGACAACAGATTTTTACCATCAAAATATTGAGGAATCGGTGCATTCATCAAACTAAGGATTGTTGGTGCCAAATCTACGGTTTCGCCGTGAGAAAAATCAATTCCTTGAGGAATGTTGGGTCCTTTGCCCAGTAAGAAACCCTGACTATTGTGTCCCCCTGCACGACAGTGAGTTAAAGGTCCTACTCGACCGAGCTTAGGACTATCTACCACATCGGTAATTGGCTCTTGCCACAATATGACGATATCAGCATCTGGTAATTTAGGATCGGGATCTAAAGGATTCGTGCGGGTAATCACCACCTGTTTGACAATTTTCTTACCCGTCCTGCCATCTTTTAGTTCATAAAGCATGTCACTCAATTCTTGACAGAGGGAGTGGTATTCCTCGGGTTTAACTACTCCATCGCGCTCCCTTCCTTTGAGGTTGACTCGAATATGTCCGTTCGTAAAAGCTGGTAGGGCAAAGGCTTTCATCTCAGACCACAGCGGCGAGTACCACATGCTAGGCATCCAGCCCATAGCTAATTCTTGTTCGACTGGTTCATCCAGTAAGCTATAGGGTGAGAGCAGCCCATGTTTAGAATCCCTCAAGAACTTCTTGTGAGTCCAGGTATGAAATAGCTTCTTCACTGGATTCGGTTCATAAATCTGACTCCAAATTTCTCCTGGCCAGGAATTACGGATTGGTTTGGTGACAATTTTGCCTGGAGTCGAACCAACTTCCCCTGGAGCGATCGCCGCTTTGCCATAGTGAAAACGATAAAGTAACTCAGGTAGTACCGCCATACTCAGCAAATCGGTGTAGTTAGCTGCCATGCCGTGAACTGAGAAGCAGAGTATGTCTGCATCTTGGGGGGCTGCTGCTAAAATCTCACCAATTGCCCGATCTACCTTTTGGTAAGTGCTCAGGACGGGATCGGCTTTGGTGCCATTTTGAGTCAAAGAACCATAGGTGGGATGATCTGGCTGACTATGATTGTAGAGATCGTGACCGACGGTGTGGGTTTCGCCAAACACCATTAAAAATAAATCCCAGTCATCCTGTTGTAAAAGATCTCGGGCGATCGCTGAATGACCATCAATGCTTTCTTCGAGTGCCTGTTGAATCCAGGTAACATATTCAGGATTCCACCACAGTCCATTGTCATTATGTAAAACAGGGTTTTTTCCATATTTGCTAATTACTGCGTCGAATGCTGCTGGGGGACTAGAGGCGCTTACTGTGTAGGGATAATGACCGCCCCAGCCGAGAATTTGCACTCCGTTAACCTGATCTGCCAAAGTAGTTACGGGAACATCCAAAACAGCCACTTTATAATCCTCTCCCAAAGCATAAAAAGGAGAAAATTCCTGATAGTCATAACCGCTCTCAACGATATCACAGACAATCCCATAATCATCAGGATTATAACTAACCGTATCCCAATAGCCTAAAGTATCTGCTCGACACCCCGTAGAAAAAGTTGCCCACAGAGGTTCTGTAGTTGAATATTCTGTGGGGACACCACAATAATTGACCGTATTGTTTAGACGACTATAAGTTCCCTCCTGACGAATACTACTCAAATTAGGTAGATGTCCCGCTGCCATCCACTCCTCGATTAATCTCGGTTCTGCTGCGTCTAAGCCAATTACAATAGTTGATTTTTTCATTATTTTCGTAAAAAAGAATTACTTCAGATTACTATCTATTTACGAGCGCAATGTAAGAATTATGTACTTTTAGGCAGGGGCTGTTTTAGAATGACTGCCTTCGGGAGAGCTAGAAAAATAGTTCTTGCTGTATTTCGCATGATATGAATAGCGATCAAACTCTTTCGGCTTGACACCATTGATTACCATGCCTAAAACCTGTTCATCGAGACGAGCATTATACAACGTCTCTTTGGCTAATTCAGCACTCTCATTTTCCACAATTCCTGGACGACTCACAAAAACAATACCATCAGCTAGTTTACTCAGGGTTAAGACATCCGCAGTTACCGCTAAGGGTGGGGCATCAATAATCACCAGCTCATACTCTGTTCTCGCCGTTGCTACTAGCTGACTCATGGCGGAAGAATCAATTAAAGCCAAAGGATTAGGCGCAATTGTGCCAGAGGTTAATACGTCTAGCTGTCGCATTGGTTGAGTTACAGCTTGAGCCAAAGATAAATTGTGAGCGACAACATCTTTAACCCCCGCTTTGTTATCTAGCTGCCATAATTCGTGTTGCGAAGCTTTTCTCAAATCACCGTCAATTAAGAGAACTTTACGACCCAACTGCGCCATGGCTGCTGCTAAATTAGCCGCTACAGTGGACTTGCCTTCCCCAGGAACAGAGCTAGTCATGAGGATAACTTTTGGCTGTTGCTTCACCGCGAGAAATTTGATATTGGTTTGAATCATGCGGTATATTTCACTAGCAAAAGAATCAGGCTCTCTTTGTACGATAATTCCTCCCTGCTGATCTTGCAGCATATCTAGGGGAACAATACCCAATACCTGAAAAGCAAACCTTTGTTTTATTTCCCCAATAGTTTTAAGGGAATGATCCTGCATTTCTAACAGGATGGCGGTTAAATTGGCGAGAAATAGACCCATCAGCACACCCAAGATTAACAGTGGTACTCGACCAGTGCTACCTTCTTCGGGGACTAGACCAGATTCGATGATCTGAGCGTTACCCGTTTGCTGATTCAGTAGGACATCAATATCAGATTTATTCTCCAATAGAGTTTTATAAGTAGAACGGGCGCTATCAACTTCGCGTAACAAAGACTGTTCTTGCTTTTCTAATGTTGGTATTTGTTTAGCTCGGTCTAGGTACACCTGCTGATATTGGTATAAAGAAGATAACTCCGTCTGGAGACTAAGCTCATCTATTTTGAGGCTGATAAATCTTTCAATCTGATTTTCTTTGATATTGCCGCTTTGCAGCAATCCTTCTGATACTTTTGCTCCTACGTACTGTCGAATTAAATTTTGTAGTTGAGAATTTAAAGCCAGTTTTTTCTCTTTGAGACTAGCTACTGCTGGGTGATTGTCTTTAAATCTTTGTCTTTCTTGAGCTAGCTCGGTTTCTGTCGTCCCTAGCTGCTGGAGAATACTCTGAACCTGGGGGGTATTTCCTAATTGAACGGCTGAAATTGCCTGCCGTAAGTTTAAACCTAACTGGTTTTGGAGGCTACCTGTCTGAGATTTTTTACCCTGCAACTGCGCGCCAACTGTAGATATTTGCCGATTGAGGGTGGCAATTTCGGTAACCAAAATTCTTTTTTCTTCTTTCAGGTCTACTACCTGATTTTTTTCATAAAAATTTTGCAGACTAGATTCTAGACTTTGAAGCTTGTTTTCAATTTTAGGTATGTTGCTGGTGA
>JBCCNG010000267.1:0-6206 GCA_039025955.1 Cyanobacteria bacterium P01_C01_bin.72
AATGCTTGATATAAAGCTGATTGAACTTCTGGCAGTAGCTTTATTTCCTTTTTAAAACGTCCTTGATTAAACTTTTGATTGTCACCTACTAACTCAAAAGCGGCAAATAAGTGTTCTAGTTGATTAGATAGGGTAAGTTTAGTTTTGATATTGGCTGCTCGTTGTTCCAGTCTGGCTTCTTGGGCTGCTTCTTGAGACTGACTCCTCAAATATAGTGCTGTCACGCCAAAAATTAGTGCTATTGATGATAGAAGTCCTAATCCCCAAGCTCTTTGGCGTAACTTTTTAGTACTTTTAGCTTCTAAAGCAACTTTTTCTTCTGCTCTTATCCTGGCTTTTTCTTGAAATTTACGAGCATTTTCTGCTTCTTCTCTTGCTGATTCTGCTGCTTTTCTTGCTTGTACTTCAGCAATTCGTCTAGCCTCTGATTCATCAGCTAATTGTTGGGCTGCCGCTAATTCTTGTTGAATTTTATCGTTCCGCCAATCAATACTGGCATCAATAAATTGATTCGCTAGTTCGCTTAAACCCCCCAGGACGACTTCAAAAGTACCGTCTTTCCTTAACTCGATCACCTGTTCTAATTTAGAACCGCCCCACAATTCATCATTTGTCTGGGATGAATTCTCGTTCTTTAACTCTTGCCAGCGAGCAGCATCTTCTGCCAAGCGATTATTGAGAGAGATAGTATTACGGGCATCACTGATCCACTGTTTCAGTTCCCCCCAGGAAGACAATAGCTTTTCATGGGCAATCTCTACCGTAGACTGTCCTTCTTGGCTTTGGTCATTACTGACTAGCAAGTTCTTATCTACCAAGAGATTAACTATTTCTGACTGTGCTTGATTAAACTCTGATTTATATGCCCTCTTGCTAACTGCCGTTCTCAGGATTTCTGACTGTTCTGAGCCAACCACATCAACTAACCGCAGCAGGATTTGTTTGGTGGCTAGCTGCTGTTCGGGAGGTAATCCTTGATAAATCTGATTAACGTGTTTTTGTAATGCGCCAGTTACCCCACCCAGTTGACGATAGGTAGAGATGTTTAATTCACGGTCAGAAAGGTCGTCATCTTGCCAGAGTAAGTCAAGGGTATATTGCAGTAATGGTAAAGAACCTGGCTGTCCTTGAACATCGCGAATAATTTCCGCTACTAAACCAGATTCAAAGACAATGCCATGTTTAGCGGCTGGTTCTTCAATGGCTTGTTGCAGTTCCCCATCTTCCATATCCGCCACCAGGTGAATATTTTTCTCGGTAATTCTGGCAAACTGAGGATAGGCAGCAAATTCTTCTAAGAAGTCGGAGCGCATAGCTAGCATCAGCTTTACTGAATGATTGCTAGCCTGAACCAGAGTAATCAAGCTTTGGATAAAGTTACGTCGGATTCGCAGGTTAGAGCATAGGGTAAATAATTCTTCAAACTGATCGATGAAGATCAGGCATGGAGACTGAGGATGCTTACGGTTTAATAACTCGGCAATTCTGGTTAACGTATTGCTGCTTTTTTCGAGGATAAATTCTACTTCTGCTTCCTCAAAAATATCTTCAACATGAGCCAGTAAACTGCGATGTAAGGTGACAAAAGGATCTCGGTTCGGGGTAAACAAAAAACTCAGACAGGGTGTTGCTGCTGAATCTTCTATTTGAGGAATTACCCCCGCCCTAACTACCGAAGATTTACCGCTACCTGAAGCGCCTAAAACTAAGACTAAATTACTCTGAGTTACTGCCTGAATTAGCTTCCCAATCAGTCTTTCGCGACCAAAGAATAAGTCTTTATCTTTGGCGTTAAATCTTTTTAGTCCTTTGTAGGGAGAACGAGGAATGAAATCACTCTTTAAGACTGCTTCTCGATATTCTTGGTAGTAATCTCCCTGGATATTTTCGTTGTAGTTGCCAATAACATAGATCGTTCTATTATCTCCGCTAGTTTCTACGGGCAAATCATTAGCAATCTGATTTAGAGGTTCTTTAACCAGTAATTCAATCACTTCTTGCTGGGGAAGTTCGCTATATTTTCCTTCAGTTTCCGAATAAACGGGAATAAACTTACGTTCTGGAGTCTTACCGCAATAAATCTCTAGCTGAATACGATTACAGCCAAATTCATAAGCCCTGGGGATTGATTCTCCGTTACCTAACGCCTCATAAAACCCTTTACTAAAATATATTGCCGCATCATCGCGAATTGCTCTTTTAGTACCAATAACATAATTGATATGCTTACTAATTTCGGCTGCCTGAACCTGGGAATAACAAGCATTGAGTACCACACATTCAAGTTGGTTCTCGAATAACTTAAACAGATCGGCGATCGCCTGAGTATCTAATAATCTGGGTTGTCCCAAATTATTTTCTAATACTAATCCCTGACTTCCCATCCCATGACCGCAAAAATGAACTATTCTGGGCGATTCTTTCTGTAGAGAAGATTGCAGATCTTCTACTCTTACGGCAACTTTATATCTTGAGCTAAATTGCTCGCGATATTTTCCTTTCTCTAAGGCATCGTCAATTTCTCGAATTTCTCGATTGAGAAGTAATTGGGCTGTATCTTGGGGATTAGATGCCAAGATCAGGATTTTGCGGATCATCCTATTTCAAAGCGAGTTTAGCTTAGTGAAAGAATAATATTACTTGATTGAATACAATGATACGTCAAAATATAGGCATAAATTACTTATGAGTTAAACGATGTGATGTACCTACAAACCATTTGACCAACAATACAAGAAGTTAACTTGTCACCAATGACGCTCTGGCTTTTCCTTGCTCTCCTAACCTTTGACGTAGTTGAGGATCGCTACAAAGTTTTTGCAATCCTGCTAAGGCTGCGGCATCGGAGTGAGGATCGATTAAAATTCCGTTGACTCCCTGCTGGACAGCATCAATAACACCGCCAACCTCGGAAGCAATTACAGGCTTGCCGAAATAGCCCGCTTCTAAGTAGACAATCCCAAAGCCTTCAATACTTTGAGCATTGGGTTCGAGGAAAGTGAGCATGGCAAAAATATCGCAGGCGGCATAGTAGTTAGCCAAATCGCGATCGCTAACAAATCCTGCAAAGTGTACTTTGTCTGTTACCTGGAGTTCTGCCGCTTGTTCTTTAAGTTCCTGTTCCATTGCTCCTTTACCGCAGATCAAATAGTGAACTTCTAGATCTGGCTGCTGGAGTTGGGGTAAGCATTGAATCACACGGTTAAAACCCTTGCGCCGCACTAAGCGACCCACGGTGAGAATGGTAATTGCTGTTTCAGGAATCCCGAAAGTTTGGCGGATTTTGCTTCTTTCGGCAGTCAAATCACTGGTAGCGTCTAAAGCGAATTTTTCTGGGCGTACTTGGGGATTGACGATCGCCGTGGGAGTTTTAACCCGACCATCAGTTGCTAGGTAATTTTTGGTAAAGGAACTGCTACAGATTACCCGATCAGTACGGTTAAGGGTCAGGATAAACAGGGAACGCAAGAGAGAATTACGGAAAGGACACAGTACATCATTCCCGTGGAGATAAACCACAAATTTAACAGGCAAGATATAGGTCAGCAGCAGCAGGGAGGGAAAATCATAACCGTGACACCATTCTAAAGTAGTAAAGCGATCGCGCCGATAGATCACAATAGGCAACACCAGCGACCAGAACATACTTAAAACCTGCTTAAGCAGGCTACCGATAAACCCCCGCAGCAACCAGGGAGGCATTGACCAACGCTCAATCTCAAACAGCTGTTCTCGGTCGAATTGGCGATCGCCAGGGCAGCCAGCCGCTAAAACTCTCACATTCTGAGCATCTCGTATACAGCGATTGTAGGCATATTCTTCGATGCCCCCTGTACGGGGAAAAAATAGCCGCGAGACGACTAAGGTATCGGGATAGGGTTCTGTAGTTGACTGACTGTCCTGAGTTGTATCCATGGAGATTGGTGGCAAGTTAAAGGTCTACGTTGTTTGGGAATTGGTTTTTAGGTAGTAAGTAGTAGGTAGTGGGTAGTAGGTTTTTAAACTGGCTTGATATCGACAATCTTGAGCATTCTCTTGGCATAGTCGATAGGGGAGCATCTTTGATTTACCCAGGCTATACCTTGTTCTAGAAGCTGTGGCGTATTGTCTGCCTGGGCTACTTCGGCGATCGCTCTAGCGACTTCTTGGGGCTGATTCGGCTCAACTCGCCATTGCGGGGCAAAGTGACTCAGTATTTCACCGATACCACCGCTACTGCTGCCGATTACGGGAACACCACAGGCGATCGCCTCTACTACCGTTCTGCCAAAAGGTTCTCTGGGGGCAAGAGTAACTACGACTGCGGCACATTTGTAATAGGATTCAACTTCCAAGGTGGGGGGCAAAATAGTCAGGCGATCGCTCACGCCCAGTTCTGCTGCCTGCTGTTCTAGATCGCGACGATGGCTACCATCAGCGGAAGTATCATCCCCAATAATGACCCCGTGGTAGTTTAGCCCTAACTGTTTTAATGCCGCAATTACAGGAATCAAAGCCCGTAAATTTTTATCATTGACAATGCCTGGCTTGTTTAAGCGGGAGGGAGTAAGCATAATCTGCGCCCCAGAAGCAATTATTCCCTCTAGTCCTGGGGGTGGTGTGGCGATCGCTTTAGGGTTGAACCGTGCTAAATCTACAGGCTGATATAAAACGCCTCGTAGATCCTGAGCAAAACGCTTAATATGTCCTGCGGTAAATTGGGAATTGCACATCGTAGCCGGGTTAAGGGTGGCAAAGATAAACTTGCGGATGGCGAAGCCCACAGGGTTGTTAGTTAGAGCCAGATCGTGAAAAAAGAAATAAACGGGTCTTTTACTTAAACGTAGGGCGATCGAGCCAGGGACTAAAGCCGACATCAGTTCTTTGGCAACGCAGTTATCCATTAGTAACGCCCAATCCTGGGGCTGTTGACTCACCCAGCGTAGAGATTGACGACAAAATTCTGTTTCTGTCTCGGCGGCGATTAATTCGAGATATTCTCCCTGACCCTTGGTACGTAAATACTCTTCTAGGAAAGAGCCAGCAGGTGCTAGCACCCTAACCTGTGATGCTGCCTGACATTGAGAAATTCCCTGGAGTAGCAGACCCAAAGTAACCAGAGTTCCTCCTAGTACGTTAGTTGCTCCTGGTAAGATAATCAGTTTTTTCATCGGCTTCTGCGGGTTAGAGATAAACTAGTACCGCTATGCGGAAGTAATAAGTAATAGGTAATAAGTAATAAGTTAGATATCATCAGGGTTCCAGGGTGAAAAAATGGTCACTCTATTCATGCTTACTGAGCTTAGGTTGTTGCAGCATCGAGCAAAGTAAAATCAACGGCATCACGGGGCGCTCTAACTCCATCACTGTAAAGGTTAGGCTAAACAAGACTAAAACTAGACAGCAGCAGAGGGGTCGCAGGCGACGGGTACGATAGAACCACCACCAGACGCTAGCCCAGAAGCCGAAAAAGATTAGCGTGCCGATAACTCCCGAACGATAGAGCAGGGTAGAAAGATAAAAGCTGTGAGTACCAATTTTAGCTGGCTCATAGTAAGGGGTGACGCTTTCCCCAGGCACAACATGACCCAAGAATAATTCTGGCTCTGAAGCTAGGGTAATTTTACGCCAGGTCTGACTGTAAATCGCGCTCCTTCCTGCTGTAGAATCGGCTCTGGCGCTGTCAACCTCTTGAACTATTTGCTCTACCGAATCGAAGATAAGATTGCTGCTGGGAGGGAAGGAAAAGGTGGCAAAGCTGATGGCTGACATGACTGCCAACATTAGAGGTACGCCAAAAGTTTTTCCCGCAGTGATAAAGTAGCGCAGGATGATAACTAAAAATAAGCTAACGAGAACCGAGCGAGTGCCGCTTAACAGAGAGATAAAATATGCTCCTGCAAACAGAATCATAGACCAGCTACGGTTTTTGATATCTAGAGCCAGTAGCGCAATAAATCCCGTAATCAGTGCCAGGGCTTCAGGACCAGGAAAAAAGAAGATATAGCGTACCAAACCAGGGATAAATCCCTCATCTAAGGCAAGATAGGGCAGCAAGTAGTTAGTGTTCCCCGCCCCGTGGACAAATTCGGTACTTTTGCCCGCGATTACGCCAAATAAGCTCCGCATTGGGGCATAGTCTGCTTGCTGAAACACCACCAGGGAAACTAGCAGCACCAGCATCATTTGGGCAACTAGGATTGAGAACGCCCAGGCAATGGGTTGGA
>JBCCNG010000268.1:0-6200 GCA_039025955.1 Cyanobacteria bacterium P01_C01_bin.72
AAGCTGACGGGAGGGTTAAGAAGACGTTGGGCAAATAAACCAATTAACACTTTTCCAGAAGCTTTGGAAGCATTTCGGACAGCCATGTCTTATCGTTTTGTCCAGTGGCTCAATCAAAATATAGACGTTTTTACTGCTTACAAAGCCAGTTTGGGCTTTGTTTGGGGTTTTTTTTTGTTTAATTCCCGCTAATACCATTTCTGAAGAGTGATGAAAGACTTAGTTATGAAGTAGGGGGCAGAGGGAGAAGGGAGGCAGGATAAAAATTTGAGAGTTTTTAATTAATAAGATATTGGTATAACTTCTTAAGCCTCCTATCAGTATTAGTTGCGGCTATTGGGACGAGAGAGCTTGCTTAATGACTATTCACTGACCCAACTCAGAGGAAACGGTCTTATATTCTTCATAATCTACTCCCAACAAACCAGCAAAAGTGCCAGCACCACGATAAATAAACAACAGGGCTTTGACTAACGCCGACTTACCCAACAGAAAAGCAGGAATAAAGCCTAGTATACCGAGCAAAATTAAAGCTAACCCTTTGAGCATTCGGACGATACGTACCTGAAGGGAAGGATACAGTTCTTTCTCTACTAGGCTATGAGTTCCCCAAGTACGAAAACCACGATTGAGAATCCATTTCAAATTAGTACGAGAAGCAGGAACCCATTCATAGACAATCGCTTCATCCGTCCAAACAATTGTGTAGCCCGCCTCGTCTAAACCCAAGAAGAAGTGTGAGTCTTCTCCCCCCGTAATCGCAAAACGATTGTCAAACACAGGATCGTGTTGACGCATAATTTCGCCTTTAACCATGACGTTATTGGTAAATGCCACATGACGTTTTTCACCTGTTTTGTAGCGGGGAGTATCAAACAAACGTCCTTTTTCGATCCAATCGGGAACATCATCTTCCAAGAACTTGGGAATAACAGGACCAGTCACAACATCAGCCTCATATTTTACCTGGGCTAGCAATAATTCTTCTAACCATGATGCTTCAGGGGTTTCATCATCATCAATAATCACCACAAAATCTGTTGCGGAACTGGCTAAACTAACAGATTTATTACGAGCATAAGTAATACCTCGTTGGGTTTGTACATCATGCTTTAAAGACCAGCGGAAATCTGCTTCAATCGATTTACATACCTCTTCTGCGACGTGATTAGCATCATTATCTACGACTATTACCTCTATCTCTGGAGTCTCGACTTGCTCAAAAGTCAAATTATTAATTGCCTCTAGCAGTCTTCTCAAACCCGCAGGACGCTTGAAGGTAATAATACAGATAGAAATAAGCATATTGATTTCAATTTAGATTGCAGTAATTACTTCAATGATAATTTCACTCACATCAATTTTACTGGCATCGCCAACTAATCGAGCATTCACTTAAACAGCTTTATTGGATTGACAGGGATTGATACCTAGTATTAAATGAAGGGGCTGAACCCTAAGCATAATAGCCATTTAGTCAAATTTAGCATGACTTTTCACAGAAATTAAATGAAATTGACACACAAAGTACAAATCTTCGTCATGGCAAATATATTACGCAACTGTAATGTATTATTACTTAATAGCTAGGATTAAATTTATTAAAATGGAATTTCACACTGTAGTTGGCTCTATTTTTTTGACGATGGGAATTGTAGTTTTGATTCCCTGTTTGATATTTTTCCTAGAATGTTTAGCAGCTTTCTTTGCCTCCTCATCTAGTTTAAGCTTAGAAACTGTTCAGCGACCAAAGACGACAATCCTGATTCCTGCTCACAACGAGGCAGAACAAATTAAAGAAGTCATTGAAGGTTTACAGACTCAGCTAACGGAACGAGATCAGGTCGTAGTGATTGCTGATAACTGCCATGATAATACGGCGGAATTAGCTAGAGCAACGGGAGTGACGGTTTTAGAAAGAGAGCATAAAACAAATCGTGGTAAAGGCTATGCTCTTGATTATGCCATGCAGCAAATCCAGCAAGATCCGCCAGAAGTACTAGTGATTCTTGACGGTGACTGCATTGTCGCAGCCAATACGATTAGCAATATTACCCGCCAAGCGATCGCCACAGGGAGACCAGTACAGGCAACCTACTTAATGGAACAGCCAGAAAATCCTAACCTCAAAGATAGTATCTCGATGTTCTCCATTAAGGTAAAAAATCTCGTTCGTCTTCTGGGTCTAAAGCATTTGGGTTGGCATAGTCTGCTAACCGGTTCGGGCATGGCGTTCCCTTGGTCGCTGATTAGCCAGGTATCTCTCGCAGGCAGTAAAACTACAGACGATATGCAGCTAACGGTAGATTTAGCTTTGGCTGGGTCTACTCCCGTATTTTCTGAACATGCTTTGGTTATGGGTCGGCTGATGAAAGATAAAGCGGCTCAAAGTCAGAGATCGCGCTGGGAACATGGACACTTAGAGATGATCTTGCTCGAAGTTCCTCGACTGATCAAGGCATTTATACAAACAGGCAATTTTGCCGCCTTGGGTCTAGCTTTAGATATTTTAATTCCTCCTCTATCTCTCTTGGTTATGGCTTGGTTGACTGCCATGATCGGGATCTGGGGAATTGCTCTTGTAACTAATGTTTCTCTAATCCCCGCCTTTGTCATTACCATTGCAGGGGCTTTCCTTCTCAGTGGGGTATTTCTCGCCTGGGTCAAGTTTGGACGTACTGATCTGCCGCTACAAAATCTAGTTGCTATTCCCCAATATATTTTGGGTAAATTACCTATCTACTTTAAATTCTTGGTTAAACCTCAAAGTAGATGGCTGAAAACCGAAAGAGATTTACCTGAAAATAACTAGCCTCTTCATAGCGTAGGAGCTTAGATTAGCTTCTCGCATTGAGCCTCAAAATTGTCCTGGTTGATAAATTAAACTTCTTGCACGAATGATTGTTGATTTCGTTTATGCAAGAAGTATTCTTGATCTTGAAACTATTTTCCTTTTTGAGAAGTTTTTGCCTGCTCCATGGCGATCGCTCTTACTGCTTCAAAGGAGTTACGGTTGGATGTACCTTCAATTGCTTTAACTGCTAAGTTTTGAACCTGTTGTAAGGAACTATCAAGCTGTTGCGCTAGCTTTCCAAGGCGCTGGGATTGATGTTTAATTGTTTCTTCTAAGGATTCGATACGTAACTGATAATTTTGCTTTTCTCCCTCAATTTCTCGTTCCCTCAAATCGGCTTTTATCTTCCCTTGATACGCGCCAATACTTTTTCCCTCTTCTTTTCCCTGCTCAATTTTGCTGGCTAATTGAGATTCAAAAGCTTTAACTTTAGCGGCGGCGACGGCGTATTCTTGCTCTTGTTGGGTAATTTCGGCTTCTTTGTGTTGCCATTGCTGCTCGATCTGTTGCAGTGCTTCGGCTAGTTCTTGCTGTAGAAGTTTCTGTTGTTGAGTATATTCTGATTTGTCTAAATCTCTGGCTAGATCTAAATTATATTGATACTCTTCTTGTTCTCTCTGCTGATTTTTGCGGTAATTTTCATGATCAGCCGCAATCAATTGATGATGAGTCTGCTGTTCTTTGATCCATCTGTGCTTCAATGCTTCAATTTCTTGATTGTCCTGAGTCTGCTGTAGCTCATATTCTTCAGTGAATTTCTTTGTCGATGCTTGATATTGCTCCAGGAGAAAATCGATCGTCGACTCATCAATGTCCGTAAGCTGATGCAGGTTGGCTAAATCTTCAGTTTCCTTAGCGATCGCTGCTCTCACTACTTCTAACTCTGACGCCTCGGCAATTAACTGTTCCGAGAGATTATTGACTGCACCACCAAAACCATTTTGAATCTTCTCTAAAGATTGAATTGTCTGGGTTAAATCTTGAGTAACAGGATCGCTTTTTATCGATGCTGCTGATTTAACTTTGGTAGCGGTAGGAGATTCTATGGGCAAAGCGGTCAGATTTTTTGATTCCTGTTGCTTGAGCTCTAACTTTAAACTCTGGTTCTGTTGTTCTAGTTCCTTGTATGCTTCTAAAATCTCGGCTTTGGTATTTTTAGAATTGATGTTCATAATTAATTTAATTTCTGGTTACTGACTCGCAATTTATAAAGCGATCGCTCTACTAGCTGATTAAATGTTCAATGTTTACTGATTCTGAAACGCCTGCAATGCTAGATTTTGTGCTTGAGTGTTGGCATCCTGTAACTGCACCGTAATTTCGGTAATTTGCTCTACCTGACGCTCTACTACAGCAGTCAATGAGTTTATTTTTAGCTCATAACCTCTTTCGATCCCTGACCATTCTTTTTCCCGTAGATCTGCCGTTACTTTGTATCGACTATCGGCATCTTTGATTGCTTTACCTTTGGCTTTGCCATATTCTTCAGTCAGTTTGGCATCAAAACCAGCGATCGCTTCCTGATTCTGTCTGAACTCTGCCTGTTTGTCTTGAAGCTGCTGTTCACGCTGTGACCAGTCTTTGTTTTTTGCCGTCTCTAATTCAGCTATCTCCATCTCTTGAAGTCGCTTATTTGTTTCGTATTCATCTCGCTCAATTGTTCGCTGTCTTTCGAGTTCATATTGGTAGTCGGCTGCTTCTAGCTGTCTTTGCCTAATTTTAGATTCGGCTGCTTCCTGTATCTCGGTCGCCAAGTTCGCCTGTTCTATTTCCCACTTTCTTTTAGTATCGGCAGCCTCTTGATTAATGCTCTCAATGATTTGAGTTGTATTTGCTTCTAAACTGGCTTTTTTTCCCTGGTGTTCTTGATTTAGTATGTAGAGCGCATCTGCTACTAGACGCACCTGTTTGAGCCGCGACAAATGCTCACTTTCAATCGCGACCGCTTGACTTAATTCTTCTTGCTTATGGGATTCATGAGCTAATTCTGCTGCTAACTCGCCGACAACGTTACTGAAGTTTAACTGTAGAGATGCCATGCCATTGACGATATTATCAACTGTATAGTCTCTAGTCTGTGCCAACAGCATTTGATTTTTGCTCTTGGCTACTTCTTCCTCTTTAGTGGCGATCTTAAATTGATTTTGCTGATAGTGGTCTAATAACCGAGCGAATGCTGCGGCGATCGCTTTTTGATTATCCTGCATCTGCACTGGAATCATTAGTTTTTTTCTTTGAGACTGGTCAAAATATTTTATTGATTTTTAAATCAACTTAAGCATCATACACTGATATTGATTTTTAAGTCAACTTTGTTTTTATAGTTTTTTGTTCTTAGTCATTAGTGGCACAAGTCAAAGGCTTGTAAGTCGTCGCCACATGATAAAGAATTGCTAGTAGATACTCCGTTTACAAATTATTTTCGGTAATTAAATCTTGAATAAATGCGATAGCTGTATCTAAGTCTAAATTGACAAAAATGTGTGTTTTGTTACCAGAATTAAAAAAAATTGGGCCACAGGTATATCTGGATACGAACAAGCGTGCTTTGTCAATATTTACCTGTCATAATAAGCAGTATACGTAACTTTAATTTACGTAAAGAAACTGTTTTTCATTAAATTATGATCTCAAAAGATTATGGGATTAATCAAAGGTGTAAGTATCAAAGAAATTGAATCTATTCAAGGGGGAATGTCAGAATTTTATACCCCGCAATCAAGTGATGAAACAATGGTTGTTAAAGTGCCAGCGAATAGTATTGATGACCTTTTTGTTCATAAGCAGCAAACGGATCAGTTATTAGTAGTCAAAGGGAGCTTTGTCTTAGTAGTACTATATAATCGGGTCTATCAATATATTCCTTTGACAGAAGAAAAACCCCAGGTAGTAACTATCCCGAGAGGAATTTTACATGGTTCAATTAATTTCAGCGATCGCGATTGTTTATTAGTAAATGCTGTATTGCGTCATGGAAAACCAAGTCCAAAAGATTATCAGCCGATGCGTAAACCTTTTCCCTATGATTTAGTACAGGCGAAGAAAAGTTTAGAACAGGTAAAAACAAAAATTGCAGCATAAACAGCATAAGTTTTATTTTTTTGAATCAACGTTAGGGTAGTTAGGGCAGTTTTAGGTAGTCAGTAACTAATTTTTTAAGCCTCAAACGCTGTGCGTACGCGAAGATCGTCGTCTTAGCGACGACTGGGAGGCATTCGCCTCCGCTTCTTTCGTTGCTGGTTAAAAATTGACTAAACTATTGAGGATATGACTGATAAATAATCATAATTCACGCTATTTTGCTATCTAAGAGAATGGGATGAAATGACCTCAAGTTAATAAAGTA
>JBCCNG010000269.1:0-6199 GCA_039025955.1 Cyanobacteria bacterium P01_C01_bin.72
ACGGAAGATTTGATAGCAGAGGTATTTGTTACCCCCAAAGATATTGGGTTTGTTGAACAAGGGATGCCCGTCGATGTCCGTATCAGCGCTTTCGACTTTGGACAATATGGCGGTATTGATGGCGAAATTGAGTTTATTAGCTCTAGTTCCTTGGAGCCAGAACCTCCCTACGATTTCTTCCGCTATGCAGTCAAAGTTAAATTAGATCAAAACTACCTCCTAGTTAAGGAGAGAAAGAGATTTATTCAACCAGGGATGGAAGTTCAGGCTAACGTCATCATTAATGAAAATCGTACTGTTTGGAATCTGATGACGGATCAATTCTTAGGTGGCATTAAAGACTTGAAAAAGCTTGAGTAGTCAATGGTTTACTCTCTGTAATCCTATTCTTAGTCCCCCTTTTCAGGGGGATTTTTACTTTTAATTCTCTTCGACAGAATAGAAGACATCAGACTTCATTCTTCAATGACATCAACTTCTTCCCAGAACCATACTCGCGTTAACCATGAGTTAAAAACATGTAAAGTTTTGTTGTCAGGCGATCGCCTGTCTGGTTCTAGTTAAATACACGGATAAAATTTCCTGCTCTGTATATTTCTTAGCTATTATGACAACGCAGATTAAAGGTTTATGCTGAGAAATTCAGCTCATTGCTGATAATACCGTCGCTAGCAGCTATTACTTTGCGCGCAATCAACATTTTACGCTCCAAAACGTAAGTTCTGATTATGCTTGCGTTATTTGTGCTGACTAGAATCAACTCACCAAACCGATCGAGATATCTAAAGTTGAAAAATGTATCTTTCATTACCATAAAGAACTTCATCCGAACTTTTTTGTAATATTTTCTTAATTTTTTGAGACAATTATGCTAATTTGAATTATGCAGGGACATACACAACCCTCAACAATCTTGCACATACCGTTTCTTTCGGAATAAATAATGACAAAGACTACCTCGGCAGTTCAGGCTTTTATCTCTAAGTACAACTGTGAGCCTCTGGCATGGCAGAACTTAGAAAATGCTCTAGAAGCCATTTGTTGTAGCGAACAGTTCAAAAGCCTATTGCTATCATTGATTGACAGTCCTGCTTTTTCCCAGGAGTTGGGTATAGAGTTTGCTGAAGTTGATGCAGTAAAAGGTTTATCCGCCTGTCGCAAACTTCGGAGTTGTCTTAATCTCTCCGCTAGTCACTTTTTTGGTCTTCTGGCAGAACTTTTAGCTGCCTTTGACGAAACTGTAGGTCAAAACTGGTATAAATTTGCCAACAGAGTACATTCCTCAGAATTGGGTAAAACCAAGCTGCTTCATCTTTTACAAAACAGTGCAGCAGACGAATTTTATCAGGATCTAGCAGAACGTTTGGTGGAAGAGAACCCTCACGCGATCTATCCAACTTCCAACTATCGTGAAAGTCGTGGCTACGTGGAAAGCACGGACGACGACCAAACTATTGAAGCGGTGATGAGGTCGAGTACCTTTACTTCCATCAAAGTAATCGATAACTCTCTCGATCCCGAACAACTTCTGTTGAGAGATATGTATATCTCCCACGGACGCTGCGTTTGTTTAGTTGATCAAAATGTTGAACGCTACTTTGGCGAACAGCTAGAACATTACTTTGACTATCATCAGATCGAGCTGAAGAAGCTAGTATACAGAGCCATGGAAGTAGATAAAGGAATCTACACCGTGGAGAAAATGCTTGGTGATTTTAAAAACCTGGGGGTATCTCGTAACGAACCTGTGCTGATTGTTGGTGGTGGTGTTCTGGCGGACACGGGAGGACTTGCCTGTGCTTTATACCATCGCAACACTCCTTACATCATGCTCTCTACCTCAATTGTAGCGGGTATTGATGCTGGACCTTCTCCCCGTACCTGTTGTGATGGTTTTGGCTATAAAAATCTCTTTGGAGCTTATCATCCTCCAGTCTTATCAATTACTGACCGCTATTTCTTCAAGACTTTAAGAGAAGGATGGTTGCGTCACGGCATTATTGAAATTATCAAAATGGCTGTAACTAAAGATCTAGAGCTATTTGAGATGATGGAGCAAGCAGGAGCGCGACTGATTACAACTCGCTTTGGCACTGTAGAGAGCGAAACCGACTCAGAAATGAATGTTCTCTCTCAGAAAATATTGGGAGCAGCACTACGCAGCTATGTTGCCGCAGAATACGACAACCTCTATGAAACTCACCAGTGTCGTCCTCATGCTTATGGTCATACCTGGTCTCCTGGATTTGAAATCGAAGCAGGATTATTGCATGGACATGCAGTTTCTATCGGCATGGGCTTTGGTGCTTATCTAAGCTATAAAATGAGCTGGATTGACGAGTCACAGTTCAAGCGCATTATGGATCTGATTAGTTCCTTTGGCTTGAGCCTATGGCACGATATCATGTTGAGAACAGATACTCTCTGGGCATCTCAGGAAAAAATCTTTGAGAAGCGTGGTGGTAACTTGGCTGCACCCTTACCCAAAGGTGAAATTGGTCAATGTGGCTATTTAAATTCCCTAACTCGTGCCGAATTAGATCAGGCTGTAGCTGAATATCAGGCAATTTGTACTGAGTATCCCCGTAAAGGTCTTGGTCTAGAACCCCACTGTAGCGACGTTGGTTTAGAAGATCCTTCTACCGTAGCTCATAACCCTGTAGACT
The DNA here is from genome assembly GCA_039025955.1 of Cyanobacteria bacterium P01_C01_bin.72. Taxonomy (GTDB): domain Bacteria; phylum Cyanobacteriota; class Cyanobacteriia; order Cyanobacteriales; family Xenococcaceae; genus Waterburya. The sequence goes on from JBCCNG010000269.1 coordinate 2,667, forward strand.
CAATTAATATTAGTTCTCAACCACTATCAGCCGTCTAGACTGAGATTGTAGACAACCTATGTCCCAAGAATATGATTTTCTAATTCCTCTCTACCGTGTGCGCTGGAATATCAGAGCCGTCTTAGAAGGAATTACACTCCGCTATCAACCCAGAACAATTCACATAGTTGCTCCCGAAGATCAGGTGCAGCAATTGTCTCGGTTAACTCAGGGTTGGTCATTAGCCCAGCTTGAACTATATCCAGAAGAAGAGTTTTTTAACTCTGGCGATTTGTCTAAAAAGAGTATCTGTGCCGAATTAGACTTAGGCAAGTCTCTTTACACCCCTGGTTGGTTTTATCAACAGTTGCTCAAACTAGGAGCATTTGAAGCAATTGACTTTCTAAGCGAGTGGTATGTTGTCTGGGATAGCGATTTGCTTCCCGTAGATAGCTGGAAATTGTTTGAGCAGCAGGCGACAAGCATTGTGCATTCGTTTGCCCTGTTGCAACATCGAAATTGGGGTAACGAGAAAATCGTAGCTCAATGGGACAACTGGATTACTACGGTTTTAAAAGTTGAGGCGCTCAAAGACCAAGAAGGAACTTTTGTGCCTCATCACATGTGGTTTAAACAAGAGCATCTGAAATCTTTTGCTCGTCAGCTAAATCAGTATTATCAGTCGGACGAACATTGGCTCAAACTAATGATGCGTTCGGCAAATGACTTTGGCACTTTTAGCGAATATTGGGCTTATGTATCCTGGGTAGCAGCTATTTCAGCCAATGATTTATCTTTCTACCCTTATTCTGACTTTGGTTCAACTACCGAGCGCTTTTTTGACGATGGTACAGGGCTATTTTCTGCTGCTCTCAGGCAACATCAGCCGGAGTTAGCTTCAGCAGAATCTTATCCCGCCTACGCTGATATTTATTCGTTTATCAAGTCAGCATATGGTGGTGACCCTTTACCCTCTTCTCTTTCTTTTGAGAGCAGTCCACGACATCTACAAAAAGACGAGAAAAACATGCATATTGAGGAATTGCGATCGCGCTGGAATCCGAGAGAGACTGATAATTAACTTAAATTTATAAATTTATAACAATAAAAAACTGCGATCAACAACCAAATTAATCGCAGATTGTGAAGTGTAAATAATTAGCACCTTACTAAAAATCAACACGCTGTTAAGTTAAGAACTGCTTGGTTAAAATTGAGCAAATTAAGCTTTAATTTAACCAAGAGGATGAAATAAAAGATCTGGATAAAAACGATTAAATTCGATTAAAATCCCTGCTGTAAAAGTTAGCAGAGCCATAATCAAAACGGGGGCAGTGGAAAGAAACTTTTGAAAGTTTTCCATACTATTCTCCTATGAAACAATGAAAGATGTGGTTTAGCGGGGAGAAACGGTGATTTCCGATTCGTCGGCAAACATTTTGCCGCTGGTAATTTCGCCAAATGCTAGCAAAGGCCAGGCAGCAGCAGCTACCATTTTGCTAACAGCTAAGGGAACGTTGATAACGATCTCCTGCATTTCACTATCCTTCTCACCTCTGATGGCAATGAGATAGGAGCGACCAGCCCAGCCAATCCAGCCAGCGGTATATAAGAACAAGATACCGGGGATGAAGAAATCGCCCATGTGTGACCAGCGACCATCTACGATTAGATGGGGATATCCTTCAGGACCACATAGAGCTTCAGCATAACGCTCGGCTCTAATCTGACCAGAATTAGGATCGTTGGTGGTATTGCGGAAATTTTTAGCTTTTTGGATATAGGCGGGATTTTCTCCACAGGGAGTTAAACCTGCTACATCATCAGCACTTGCTGCTGGGGAAAAACTGAACCAGAGCGTAAATACTAATATTAAAGCAAACAACCTTCTCATGAATATGTTTCCTTTTGTGACAGATAATTATTGTGTTTGTACAAAAGCGTCAAGATTGACTCTAAACGCTAATTATATAGATAAATTTATCAAAGGATGGCAACAATTTTAGCGATCGAAACAAGTTGTGACGAAACAGCGGTGGCAATTGTAAAGAAACGCAAAGTTTTAAGTAGTATTGTTTCGTCTCAGATTAAACTGCACCAAACTTATGGTGGAGTTGTGCCTGAGTTGGCTTCGCGGCAGCACTTGGAAATAATCAATCCCTGTATTGACCAAGCGATCGCCGCAGCTAATTTAACTTGGCAGGAGATAGATGCGATCGCCTGTACCTGTACCCCTGGTTTGGTTGGTGCTTTGTTGGTAGGAATGGCAGCAGCAAAAACTTTGGCCATGATCTACGACAAGCCTTTTTTGGGAGTGCATCATCTGGAAGGGCATATTTATGCCTCTTATTTAGCCCAGCCTGAATTGCAGCCGCCCTTTTTATGTCTTTTGGTATCAGGAGGACATACTAACAGTATTCATGTCCAAGATTATGGCTCGTATCAGCTATTGGGTTCAACTAGAGATGATGCAGCAGGAGAAGCTTTTGATAAGGTGGCGCGATTGCTTGGTGTGGGCTATCCAGGGGGGCCTGTAATTGATCGTCTAGCACAGCAGGGCAATCCTCGGGCATTTGAGCTACCAGAAGGCAGGATATCTCTCCCTGACGGCATGGGTTATCATCCTTACGACTTTAGCTTTAGCGGCATGAAGACGGCAGTGTTGCGATTGACTCAGAAACTAGAAGCAGCAGGAGCAATTCCCGTGGACGATGTGGCAGCTAGTTTTCAGCATACGGTAGCTAAGGTGTTAACTAAGCGTAGCATCAAGTCTGCTTTAGATCATGGTTTGAAGACGATTACGATTGGTGGAGGGGTAGCTGCTAATAGTGGACTGCGGCAATATCTCCAGGCAGCAGCCGAAAAACACAATTTGCAGGTATATTTTCCGCCGCTAAAATTCTGTACTGATAATGCAGCGATGATCGCCTGTGCCGCCGCCCAACATTATGATTTGGGACATACTTCCAGTTTGGACTTAGAAGTACGTTCGCGTATGAGGATTGATCAAATCGGGGAACTATATCAAGATTGAAGCTATTCTGATACGCCTAGTGTGTATTACCTTCGTTCAAGTTTGTTAGTTTTTAGCTATTAGCTTTGAAAAAATAAGCAAGGTTAGAGCTTATAGAGTGAAACAAACGGAATTCATTTGAAATACATTGCAAGCAATAGATTTTAAAGCTTTTTAATTCACACTAAGCGTCTAATTAGTTTTCGTATTCTCCTCTGTAAATTTTAGACAGCCAACTGAGTTGCCGTCCAGATTGTCCAGCCATCAAATAGCCATAAAACCATGGTGCAGCCAAACAAGATCATGTACATCCAGGGTTGCGCTAGGGGACGAACATCAGTCGTATCTAGACCCGTTTTTTTACTAACAATGTTGACCATCTGATTAAAGCCCGCAATTCGCATCGGTAAGAGGTAAGCCTTTTCTGCTGTGGGAGAAGTAAAGTAATAGACTAATCCTCCTTGTCCTGTAGTTCGCATCTTCAGATTATCGATCTCTTTCCAGTTCAAAGACCAGCCCTTACGGAAAAAGCTGGGTACCC
>JBCCNG010000270.1:0-6197 GCA_039025955.1 Cyanobacteria bacterium P01_C01_bin.72
CTCGGTTTTTAAAGACTTGGCGATGGAGCAAAACAGGGAACTCTAGCCCTTTAAGCCATGCCTTGACTGGTTCTGGTTTTGACCAAGAGAGTGAATCAATCCTGGCAAATTTCCCCTGCTGTTTCTCTTCTTCACTCAGAGCTACTGTGCGATTACTCTTCAGCGCCATGATGAAATGCTTGTTCAATTTTTCCTATATCCAAATCATGTTCTCTTTGGAGGCAAACCAGCGCGGAGGCAACGCCTCCCAGTCGCCTAGCGGCGGTCTGCCCCATTCGGAGCCGCGCCAGAACATACTTGTATTTAATTTGAGTCTGTTGACAAATTTTTAAGTGGTTTCTGGTCAACTCATTATGATTTGATCAGTGTCTAATTTATTGCACCTAAATATTTTAACGTTTCAATCGCTGACTCAGTTAAGCCATTGATATTGGATACATTCATACCCTCGTAGGGATTTTTCGCTTTCAAGGTTCTCAGGCATTTTCCTGTTTCTATATCCCATAATTTGATAGTCTCATCTTCACTGCTGCTAATCAAAGTGTGATGATTGTAGTCAAAAACAACCGAAGTAATCAATGCCGTATGACCACATAAATTCATAAAGCATTTTCCAGTACTAACTTGCCACAGCTTAATCTCATGTTCCCCATTAGAGCTAGCAATCATCTGACCATCTGAGCTAAATGCTGCTACAAGCGAATAGCCAATGTTTTCAGTTATATTATTGAGACATTTTCCTGTTTCGGCATCCCAAAGTTTGATTGTCTGATCAGCACTTGTGGTTACTAAAGTATTATCAATTGAGTCAAAAGCCAAAGCGAAAATCCAGCCATTATGTCCCTTCAAAGTTTTTAGCGGCTTGCCACTACTAACAGACCAAATAACAACTGTTTTATCAAAAGAACCACTGGCAATAATTGTGCCATCATGACTAAAGGCGACAGACCAAACCTCGCCTTGATGCTGGCGTAGCGTCTTCAAGACTCGACCAGTTTTAACATCCCAAAGCTTAACGGTTTCATCTTCACTACCGCTGACTAATAAACTACCATCGGGGCTAAAAGCGATTGAGCGCACCACTCCATCGTGTCCGCTTAGAGTTTTTATTGATTTTGGTGCATTTAGATTCCAAATCTTAATACTATTGTCGGCACTTCCACTAGCTATAAGGTTATGGTTTAGATCGAAAGCAACAGAAAAAACCCAGTTAGTATGTTCTTCAAAAACTTTAACTACTTTTTCGGCGGTCAAATCCCATAGTTTGACTTTAGCGTCGTGTCCTCCGCTAATAAAAGTATTTTCTCTACCGTTCAAAGCAATTGAGAGAGTTTGACTACTGTATCCTTGCCAAGTTTTTAGACATTGAGAGGTAGTTATATCCCAGAGCTTGACAGATTGGTCGTAGCTACCGCTAGCTAATGTCTCTCCTGTAGGGCTGAAGGTAATTGAGTTAATTGAATTTGAATGACCGAGCAAAACCTTGACGCATTCTCCCGTGTCGATCCTCCATAATCTAACTTTATGACCAATACTACTGCTGGCAAGTAAATTTCCTTGAGACGAAAAAGCTACTGCTAATACTGCATTAAGATGTCCTGTAAAAACTTGAAGGCATTCGCCAGTTTTTATGTCCCACAATCTTAGAGTTTTATCGTTGCTGCCGCTAACAAATGTCATACCATCGGGGCTAATAGTAATTGATCGCACTCCGTCTTCATGTCCTGCAAAAATCCTAATACAATCTCCTGTCGCTATATCCCATAGTTTGATTGTCTGGTCGTCGCTTCCTGTAAACAGTTTGTCTCCGTCTTGGCTAAATTGAACTGCAAGCACATAATCTGTATGACCTTCGATCACCCTGAGACACCCACCAGTAAATACATCCCACAATCTTACTTTGTTATCATCACAGCCTGTAGCCAAAGTAATACCGTCAGGACTAAAAGCTACTGACCACACTTCATGTTCGTGTTCATCTAGAGAGTGAAGGCAATTACCAGTATTCACATCCCACAGTTTGGCGGTGCAGTCACAGCTACTACTTGCCAGAGTATTACCATCAGGACTAAAAGCCAGAGAAACGACCCAGGCACTATGCCCCGTAAAACTACGAACTGGCTGACCATCAGCGACACGCCGAAGAAGAATATTGCCCTTGGTGTCCCCCGCCGCTAAATACTGTCCATCGGGACTAAAAGCTACTGACCAGATCCCGCCAAAGTTTTCGGCAAAAACTGACTTGCTAAGATCTGCATTTTGAAAATTTACCTGATGCAGCCTTGCTTGCCGTAAATCTGCCTGCCAAATGGATAGGTTAGAAAAATCGTAGCCTGTTAAGTCTGTCTCCAAATAGCAGAGTAGATTGATGATATTACCTGCTGCATAGGATGGTTCTAATGCAGATTTAGCCTGCAGCTCAGACAAAATTTGATCCAGATATTGTTTAATCTTCTTGCCGCTTCTGAGGGTAACTAACAGCTCATTAATTACTGGCTGAAGAATTAAGCGAGTTTGGTTTTCTCTAATGTAGTCTTTAGCAGTAGCCTTGATTAGAGCATGGTTTTGTAACAGTTCGGGCTGATGAGCAATGATTTCTTGGGAAACTCCTTCAACCAGAAGATTGGTAAGATATTCCATGACTACGGACTGTTGGGTAAAACAAGTCTCATTTTTCTCAATTAGCGATCGCCTGGATAAGGATTCCAGAGCTTCCACAATTTTGATTGGTGACTGTTGGCGTACAAAGTCCGAACGCAGTTGAGCATAAGAAATTGGTTCACGAGCGATCGCAATCCAGTACATGATTTCTTGTTCTAAAGCCGATAACCTGGCAAACTGATGATCGAGCAGGTCACGAATATCACCGAAAACAGCTTTTTCCTGCCCCAAAAACTCGGTAATATCCCCTGCAAAAAGATCTTTAATCGTTGCCGCCACTACTTTAAGAGCCAAAGGATGACCGTTATAGCGTTCATTGAGCAGTTTTAAATCTGAATCTGAGCCTGAGATTCCCTTAACCCGAATAATTTCTTCTCCTGCCTCTAAGCCAGATAGCTTTAAAGAACGCACTGGCAGTTGGTCTCCTTCCAAGATCGCCACTTCGGGAGACTTTTCTCTAGTGGTTAAAATCAAACAGCTATTATGTACCGTTGCACCGATACGCCTGATTAATTCACTATATCCTTGATATTCGGGATAATATTTTCCCGCTCGACTATTGACATCCATAAGGGACTCGGTGTTATCTAACAGAATCAGACACCGTTGGGAACGCAAATAGCCAATTAGTTGAGATATTTGCTCCCCTAAGCGAGATGGTAAATTAGCGGCAGTTTCCTTTCCTTCTGAAAGTAATTCAATTAGATAGGCGATAGTTTCTTCTACAGGCGGTGCATCCCGCAATGACTTCCAAATTACGCAGTCAAATTCCGCCGCGACCTTTTGAGCTAGCTTGATTGAGAGGGTTGTTTTGCCAATTCCTCCCATACCCAAAAGGGTAACTAGACGACAGCGTTCTTCCAGCAACCAGGTTGACAAAGTTGCTAATTCCTCGCTACGACCACAAAAAAAGTCAACCGCTACTGCCTCGCCCCAATGTTGTCGTTTGTGAGAAGTAGGTTTAGTATATAACTCAGTTGTCAATTTTAGACTGAAAGCAAGATAAAATTTTTCAAGCGATCGCTTGTCTACCCCTTGCTGCCCAGAAAGGATTCGCTTAATGGTACTAACGTCTAAATTAGTCAGAGTGCTTATTTGTTCGTAAGTATATCGTTCGCCGAAATTAGTCTGGTGTTCTAACGTTAACCTTGCTTCTCGAAGCTTCGCTATCCCTTTAGCGGTGAGGATAACGCCACGATTCCTTCTTCGCTTAGTCTGGCTCATAAGTCATTAACAATAACATTCAATGTCTTAAGTTTTGATAAATATTATTTGTCGCACAATAACCTATTTATCTGTATTATTTACAATCCATGACATTATCAATCCTGAAGATAAGAAACTCAATTAAGCCACAGATAAAAGATTTAAATCTGCAACGTTTCTGTGCAACGTATATTCTATGAGCTTAGACGTTTCCATTATGTCGCATCTATATCTAAACAAGAGTTGTCTAATCTACATTTTTTGATATCTTCTTGTTAACTTCCTTAAATACCCTTGTGAAAAAAATTAAAAACCATGACACTTATAAACAAGATATAAAGATAGGTAAACAAGGGAGTTTAGCAGCATAGCATTCTCTCGTCATACCTCTTTCGTCACAGCACAGGCAGGTACGTACTCGTTGCGTGATATCTGTTACATGATGTACAAGACAAGTGCCTTAAATAGCAGTAAGCCTTAAGCCGCTAGAAGAGACACATTTTGTGCTTAAGTTGAGCAAATTTCATCTGACCATAATTCTGCTCGTCCATTTTTGCAGAGTGTTGGTGTAGATTCGAACACTACTCACAGTAAAAGCTGTTTTGTATCACTGTGTTGGATTGTTTGTCATGCAACAATTAAATTTGATGAAAAGCATAATCTTTCTGGTAGATTTCTGTGTCTAACACAGAATAATAATTTTGACGGACTTTCATAAACTTACCATTTCTTTGAATTCTATGAATAGCTTGCCAGTAGAGTCTGAAGTTTCTCGACCCAGACCAGTATTGATGACCCCGATTAGGCGTTGTGGTAGTCATGCTTTGCGTTTACGGCTTAATCTGTCTGCCGATTTTTATTCTCCCTATCCTATACACCTAGTGGATTTTATGCCCCTAGTAGGTTTATATGGAGATTTAAACAACGATTGGTCATATTTCCAGCTAGTTGTTGATTTAGTCGGACTCCAGAACGCAACTATGGTTAAATGGGAAGGAGTAGCTCTAGATCCCGTTCAGATATTTGAAGCAATTAAAGATAGTTCCCGTAGCGTGCATCGTGTCGCCTGGGAAATGCTTCTCCAAGCAGGGGAAATACATCAAGCAAAAGTGGTCATGGACAAGTCTTTAGACAATGTCTACCATGCCTCAGAGCTGATTGATTTGTTTGATGATATGCTGTTTTTAAATGTGGTTCGCGATCCTCGCGCTCAGGTCAACAGTATTAATCGGGCAATCATTCATGACTATGATTCCATGTTAAATACGATGTCTTGGGTTAAAGCTCACGACCAGATCAGAAAAATTATCGAAGAATATCCTGAGCGAGTTCTGACCATTAGATACGAAGACTTTCTGAACAATCAAGAAGCAGTACTATATAAAATCTGCCAATTCTTGGGCATTGAGTTTCTCGACTCAATGATGAATGTCGCTGGTTCTCAAGAAGCGAAAAACATCTCTATCCTATCAGCACTATGGGAAACTAACAGTTCTGCACCCATTCCTGCATACATCGATAAATTCAAGAAAACAATGAGTTTGTCGGAGATTGAGATCATTGAGACAATCGCTGGAGATTACATGGAACTCTACGGTTATGAAAAAATGACCCCCGCTGCGGCTTATATTAGTCCAGAGGCAGTCTCTCAAGCTCAAAAACTTACTGTTTCAAGAAAGCAAAGAGCCTGGGCAGAGCTAAAAGTAAAAGATCCCCGAGATTATCAGTTGCGCAAGTTTCGCGCTGATTATTTAGAAATGGTCAAACAAAGACTTTTAGCCCAGCAGGTAGAAACATTGAATGGCTTTGAAGGTAACCTAAAAACCACTGTTGTTTAAATATTTTTTGAGTGTTTCTCTAAATGCAGTATTGCCTTTAGATATTGAAACTTATGGCGTTGCTAATTTGAGATATGACGTATTTGCATAGCTACGTGCGGCACAGTCTACTTCGTGGCAGATTGTCGCAGAGCCTATCGGTTCAGATCGTCATCAGACGATATCCGAAGGCGTCCCTAAAAGGATATATGCGGAGCGGCTTGTATTTGTCGCTTGAGTATATCCTTTAGAACACTTCGATATATTCTTTCGGAATATAAGGTATTTGTGCACATATGCGCTGCGCTATAAGCCTCGGAAATTTCAACACGACTTGTGAATTGTCACCATCATTGTTTAATTGTGCAACGCCAAACTTAAATACTAGCTTTGCATCGAGTCCCACCCCAGTACCACCCCCCTACCCCCCCCCTAACCCCCCCAAACCCCCCCCCAACCCCCCCCGGCCCCCCCCAAACCCCCCAAGACCCCAAAAAAAAAAAAAAAAAAAAA
>JBCCNG010000271.1:0-6161 GCA_039025955.1 Cyanobacteria bacterium P01_C01_bin.72
GCGACGATAGAGCTTAATCCAGGCATCATAGCTAGATTCTCCTAAAGGCTGTACAGTACGCCCCACGGTAGTAAGATACTTGCTCAAATCCTTACTCAGATTTTTCAGACAGGTTTGGCGATCGTAAATACCTGCCCGTAGAGGAATCAACATATCATAATAGCTGGTTGTTCCCTCACAAAACCAAAGAGAAGTAGTGTAGTTTTCTCGCTCATAGTCAAAGGTTTCTAAAGCCTTGGGGCGTATACGTTTAACGTTCCAGAGATGAAAAAACTCGTGTGCCACAAGCTGGATAAAACGCTCATATTTCTCGCGATCGCGAAAGCCAAATCGGGGATAATTTAGGGTACAGCAATCTTTATGTTCTAAACCACCATAGCCACTCCCCGAGAGGTGTAGCAGGAATAAATACTGCTCGTAGGGTAAACCACCAAACATCTCGGCTTCAACCTCAATTATCTTTTTGGTGTCGGCAATTACCTGTTGGGGATTAAAATTACCGTGACTCCAGATTGCCCAAGAATGGGGTTTCCCCAGCACGTCAAAATCGTAAATCTGCTGCGTGCCAATCTCAAAAGGAGTATCCACCAAAGTATCAAAATCTCTGGCTGCAAAAGTATTTTCTGCACCCGCGACAGGGGATAAAGTAGTCGTTACCCGCCAGTCAGACTGAGGCAGATTGATTTTTACCTGCACAGGCTGTTGCTCGAAGCCTGGAATAAAGAAAAACAGCGCTGCCCCATTAAAATACCCATGGGTAGCATCCAAATGATTCGTACGTACCGTAAGCTCATTAGCGTAGATACGATAGCTTACCTTGATTTCCGTAGAGTCTGCTGTTGCCACCTGCCAATGATTTTTACCCAGCTTTTGACTAGCTAATTTCCCCTGCTGATCTTGTGCCACAAAGTCCTGTAAATGTCTGGCATATTCCCGCACCAAATAAGAACCTGGTGTCCAAACGGGCATCTTCAGATCTAAAGTTGGCGATCGCCAATTACTAATTTCTAGCGTTACCTCAAATAAATGGGAAGCAGGCTGAGACATAGCAACCTGATAAGACAGGCTGACTTGTTGGCTAGTAGATTTGGCTGGGCGCGTAGCGGTGGCTTCACTGTTCATTATTAAGACAATTCCTCATAAGCAATCGGTATAGCCAACGAGCAGCATAACCAGTTGTTTTACCAATAATCAATTTACCAAATTTCAGTTTAACCTGACCCTTGCTGAGAGAGCCAACAACGACCTAGGTTTACCAGCCAGCGTTAAACATAGTTTCCATTTCTTAACATGCATCAATGGGAGTAACTAAAGCTAATTCCTAAAGAGTGATCGCATCTGCTAGTTCGGGCATGGATAAGTACAAAACTACCGTGGTAAAAATTAGCCAGTTATAACTCTCAAGCTTTGTATAATCGCGTTGCCATGAACTTAACTCAATTCTTAATTAATTATATGAGTCTTGGGAAGTAAAGTACGAAACTAGACTAGAATTTGAGGCTCACAGGTAGAGGAGAGTAATCAATGTCAAAAATCATGACCTTTGAAGAAATCGAGCAAAATTATAACGGGCAGTGGGTCTTGATCGCCTATACCGAAACCGACGAAGATCTCAAGGTCGTCAAGGGAAAAGTAATAGCCCATTCTGCCAATCGGGAAGATGTCTATCAAGCCTTAGCCAATGCAGATAAGCAACCCTTAGCAATTGAATATATGGGTCAAGTGCCTGAAGACTTAGCCTTTATTTTATGAACAACAAAAAGATCTACCGCTGTTATCGACGGCAGAACGTACTCTGGCTCAGAGTGGCAATAGGCAAAAGTGGAGATACGCCTTTACTGGTAAGACTATTAGTAGATACTGGAGCAAGCTATACAGTTTTACCAACGCGAATTCTACAGCGAATCGACTGTAACTTAGAGCAACCTCTGGAAAAGAAAAAAATAGTTACCGCTAACGGTGTGATCAATGTGCCACTCGTAGCTGTGCCCTGGTTCAACTGTTTAGGCAGGGCGCGAAAAAACTATCCCGTCGTGGCGCTTTCCCTACCAGCATCTAGCTTTACTGACGGTTTGTTGGGAATGGATTATTTAACAGAAGTGGGGGCGGTAATTGATGTAGCTAATGCTGAAATCAGGTTAAAAGCTGATAGATAAACCGCGTCCACATAGAAAACTGGAGTTTTTGTTTATCAGAAATTTATCTTCCCAATCCCTAATCCCTCGGACAGTTAACTTAAAAACTATGGGATTCAAATTAGACGCGGTTTAAATAACAATTTGACAAACAATTTGCGGTTGCGAAGCAAGTCGAAGACTCAGCTTATTTTTTAGGACACACACCCTTATGAGTCGCGGCTTGCACTTGCCGCATTAAGTGTACCCTTTAGGGTAACTTGTCGCGAATAAGTCCTAGCTAGGGGATTCCTTGATTGCTTTTAAAGCAGTTTTGATCAACTGAAAATAAGGTGGTTGGGTGACATTAACTTCTTTGGCTTCATCCCTAGATTTACCTAATAAACCAGTGCGATCGCCTTTTCCAACGGCTAAAACATGACCGCGATCGTTTCTGATTCTTAGTTCTGTGGTAGTTTTGCTACAGACATAAATTCTGCCATTCTGGGTAAAGACAGCTTTTTGTACTTTGTTATTTTTGATTGGGTTGTTTCTGACTGGCTGGTTAGCGGGAATGGTATCGTTACTAGTAGTTACAGGCTGGTTAATGGTCGTAACCTTGCTATTGGTGTTGCTAATAGGAGTCTGCGGTAGTCTAACTCCGACTATTTCTAGCTCGATCGCCGTATTGCCTTGCCAATGGTTTTCCTTCAGCTTGTAAGCAATATCTAAACAGTTGGGTAAAGGACAGTATTCTCCCCAACGCCAAGCTAAAGCTTTGATTGGAGTCGAGGAATCTGCCTCTTGGAGAGTTAGCTTAAGATGATCTTGACTCTTGCCGATCGCTCTTTGTTCAATCACGCGGACATTAGGAGTCCAAAATACAGGAGTACTATTGCCAATTCCCCAGGGCTGTAGACTTTCAATTTGCTGATACAGTTCATAATCAACCTGTTCTAAAGTGGCTTGAGCATCAATCTTCACTAAAGGCTTGAGGTGTTCTACTTCCAGACACTTGTGAGCAAACTCGCTCAGTTTTTGTTTAACAGCCTCTAAATTATCCGCCTGAAAACTGAAGCCTCCTGCCGCACGATGTCCGCCATATTTACCCAGTAGCTCATCGCAATAGGTTAGAGCATCAAAAACGTTAAACTCATCGATACTTCTGGCAGAGCCACGGATCATTCTTGGTGCGGGTGGTTTTTCCTGATCTGCTGGTTTAACTTCTTCGTGATCTGATTCTTCGTGATCTTCGTAAGTACCAATAAAGACGGGTACGCCATACCTTTCCACTAAACGAGATGCCACAATGCCAATGACCCCATGATGCCAACCTGCGGCGACGACAATTAATACCCGCTCGCTTTTCCAGGGAATGGGAGTATTTTCCACCAGGGCGATCGCTTCTTTTTCTATTTGCTCACACAGTTGACGGCGCTTTTGGTTGGTTTGTTCGCACTGATCGGCTCTGGCTTGAGCAATGAGCAGATTATCTGTAGTGAGTAGCTCAATGACCATCTGTGGATCTCCAATACGCCCGACGGCATTAATTCTTGGTCCCAAACGAAAGCCAATATCATCTGGCTTTAACTGCTTTTGCGTTTCATCGATTCCTGCTACTCCCATCAATGCCTGGATGCCCAACAACTGCGAGTTAGGTAAAGCCCGTAAACCTCTTTTCAACCAGCGGCGATTTACTCCTGTTAGGGGTGCAAGGTCGGCAATTGTTCCCAAAGTAAACAGTTCCATAATCGGACTAGTCAAACCCTGGAGCTTACCTAAACTTTGGGCAGTGGCGATCGCCAATATATAAGCCACTCCTACGCCCGCTAATCCTTTATAGGGTGAACTGTCTGTCAGTAATTTCGGGTTGAGAATTGCGTCTGCGGGAGGTAGTCTTTCTGGCAAATCATGGTGATCGGTAATAATTACGGTCAAACCCAGTTCAACCGCCCTGGCTATTGGCTCGTAGGCAGAAATACCGTTATCTACCGTCAGGATCAAACCTACGACATTTTCGGCAAATTCTTCCACAATACGATTGTTAATGCCGTAACCATCTTTCATGCGGCTGGGGATAGCATAATCCACATTTGCCCCCAAGTGCTTCAAGGCTCTCAATAACAGCGCCGTACTAGTCATCCCGTCAGCGTCGTAGTCCCCACAAATAGCAATTTGTTCTTCATCGGCGATCGCTTCTTGGAGCAACTCCACACTCTTGGCTAAATCGGCAAACTCATCTAACGGCGAAGGAAGATCTTGAGATTCTGGCTCGATGTAAGTATGAGCCGCTTCAGGTGTCGCAATATCCCGATTAACAATCACCTGAGCCACTAAAGGCATCAAACCAGTAGATAAACTCAATTCCTGCACTTTATCAGGCTGCGGTGTCGCAATCTGCCATCTTTGGCTTGGCAAACGTTTACGAGAAGCAGAATCTGTTGTAGTTGGGCGTTCGTTCACCCTGGAATGAGGACTCATTATGTAAATCATGCTCTTAATGGGCAATCAAAAGTATAACAACTACCCAGACTTAAGAACTAGGAACGAAGAAGTAACAATAGTTAAGTAATTTTGCCAACTTATGACAAAAGTATTTCGTTTTCTTTGCTTGGTCAGACAAAACGCTATGATAACTCCATGAATAGCTGTAATATATCCGCAACGACTTATTTGGAGCGTTAAACTGTTTTTTACTATTTAACGATCACAATTTACGGATAATGCTGATTATTTTGCTCTTCAGTCTCAACTCAGGCTATCAAAGCTAATCATGAGAATAAGACCGAATATTTTTCTTTACATCTTTTAAGTATTTTGCATGAGAACTAGCAGCAATAAAATAGCCTACACAACATATATATTAATCGGTCTAAATTTACTGGTCTATGGACTAGAAATTAAGTTAGGAGGAAGTCAAAATTACTTTGCCCTAGAGCGTCTGGGTGCTTTAGTCCCCGAAAAAGTCTTAGCTGGTGAATGGTGGCGCTTAATTGGAGCGAACTTTTTGCACTATGGTTCGTTTCATCTGGCAACAAATATGCTGTCTTTATTTTTTGTCGGTCGTTTAATTGAATTGAGTCTAGGAGCTAGATATTATTTAACTATTTATTTGGTTAGTGGTATTGGTTCAATGCTAACCTTTACTCTTTTTGCCTTCAGATTAGGTTTAGACAATGCTTTCCTCGTGGGCGCTTCCGCAGCAATCATGGGCTTAATCGGCGCAATTCTGGCGATATCATTACAAATATGGCTAAAAAAAAGAAACTCTGTTACGGCAAAACGTAGATTGCAGCAGATTATTTTAATTGTTATAATTCAGTTTATTTTTGATAATATTGTTCCTCAAATTAGTTTTCATGCTCATTTATTTGGTTTTATTATTGGCTTTTTGATTAGTAGTGTTTTAGTATTTATTAAATTTAATCCTAAAGAAGCATCGTAAGTTGGGGAGTAGAGAGTAAGGAGTATATAGAAGCAATTGTGACTTTTTCTGCTTACTTTTAGCGATCGCATTGCTACCTATCTTTGACTCTTATATATAGTCATTCCAAATAGAAACCATACGAAATCATGTACTATTATTTGTTCCCCAGTCCCTAATCCCTAATCCCCAGTCCCCCGAACTAGCCACTTAGACGGCACGAAAATTAATTAAAACGACTATAGTTCCTTAACTTATCTATCACGAGCAAAAGTAAACGCTACAAAACACGTAAAATGCTCGGAATGCTGTTAATTGAATCGAGACTTTTGATTTCTTCTAGAGCATTACGGAAGTTACCTTCCTGAACATCGTGAGTAACAACAACAATTTCGGCAAGATTATCGCGGAAGCCGATCTGCACCACGGATTCTAAACTCACATCATGATTGCCAAAGCTAGTGCCTAAGTGTCCGATTACTCCAGGGACATCTTTACAAAGAAAACGGGCATAAAAACGAGTGTTGATCGCGCTGAGAGGAGTAAGCTGCTGAAAATGGTCGTGTGGGCAACTTAACATCGGATCAAGCTGCTGATTTGTCTGACTACTCAGCAAAAAACCA
>JBCCNG010000272.1:0-6160 GCA_039025955.1 Cyanobacteria bacterium P01_C01_bin.72
GGTAGATAGATACCTTATAGATTAATAATATAGAAAATTAATATGGAAAATCGTCGAATTCAGCAGCAGCCACCGTTAAACTCAAATCAGGTTCATCGGCTCAGTCGCCAGCCCCGAAAAACCCAAACTATTATTAGCCGGTTAGCTGCGGGATGGATGATTTTGCAAACCTGTTTTTTGGCCACTCCTGTCTTGGCTCAACAACGTTCTAAAAATGAATTAAGCTATAGCGAGTTTCTGGAGAAATTAGAGTCCGATCAGATCACTAAAGTGGAAATTGATCAAACTACTAACAAAGCTAGCGTAGTCTTGAAAGATCAGCCTCAAGATAGTGATGCCAGTGAGGTCTTGTTGTTTGAGCGGAATCAGGATTTAATTCCCCAGATCCGTGCCAAAAACATTGACTTTAGTATCAAATCCTCGATTGATCACTCGACCACCGTGGGCATTTTGCTAAATTTGCTGATCATTATGGTGTTGCTGTCGGGATTGATTATGATTTTGCGTCGCTCGGCTAACGCTTCTGGTCAGGCACTCAATTTTGGTCGCTCCAAAGCCAAGTTTCAAATGGAAGCCAAGACTGGTATTCAGTTTGAAGATGTGGCAGGAATTGAGGAAGCGAAAGAGGAATTACAGGAGGTTGTTACATTCCTTAAAGAGCCAGAAAGATTTACGGCAATCGGCGCAAAAATTCCTCGTGGTGTATTGTTGGTAGGGCCACCAGGGACAGGTAAGACTTTACTCGCCAAGGCAATCTCAGGAGAGGCAGGCGTACCATTTTTTAGTATTTCTGGTTCAGAATTTGTCGAAATGTTTGTCGGTGTGGGAGCGTCTCGCGTCCGCGATTTATTCAAGAAAGCCAAAGAAAATGCCCCCTGTTTAGTCTTTATTGATGAGATTGATGCTGTAGGTCGCCAAAGAGGCACAGGCATCGGTGGCGGCAATGATGAGCGAGAACAAACCCTCAACCAGTTGTTAACAGAAATGGACGGTTTTGAGGGTAACAGCGGTATTATTGTCATTGCGGCTACTAACCTTCCCGATGTTTTAGATAAAGCCTTGATGCGTCCTGGTCGTTTTGACCGCCAGGTGATTGTTGACTATCCCGATTTAGAAGGTAGATTGGGTATTCTCGAAGTTCATGCCCGGGGCAAGAAAATTTCGCCTCAAGTTTCCTTAAAAGCGATCGCCCGTCGTACTCCTGGATTTAGCGGTGCGGATTTAGCCAATCTGCTCAACGAAGCAGCAATTCTTACTGCCAGGAGGCATAAAGATGCTGTAACTATGCTGGAAATAAATGATGCCGTTGATCGGATTGTGGCGGGCATGGAAGGTGTGCCGTTGGTAGATAACAAGTCGAAGAGATTAATTGCCTACCATGAAGTTGGTCATGCGATTGTAGCAACAATGCTCCCTGGACACGATCCCGTTGAAAAAGTAACTTTGATTCCTCGCGGTGGTGCTGGAGGATTGACCTGGTTTACTCCCGACGAAGAAATAGGCTTAGAAAGTAAGAGTAAAATTCTGGCTAAAATTACCGCTACCTTGGGCGGAAGAGCCGCAGAAGAGGAAGTTTTTGGCGCTGATGAAGTTACTCAGGGGGCAAGCCAAGATATTCAAATGGTGACATCTCTGGCACGGCAAATGGTGACCAAATTTGGCATGTCCGATCTAGGGGCATTGGCTCTAGAAGGTCAGGATCAGCCCGTCTTTTTGGGGGGCGATTCAGGCTCTAAAAACGAGTATTCGGAAGAAGTAGCCTCCCAGATAGATATCCGCATCCGCAATATCGCCTTTGATTGTCTTAACAAAGCCAGAAGCATTATCAGCGAGAATAGATTAGCGGTTGATCGTATTGTTGATCTCTTGGTAGAAAAAGAGACGATTGACGGTAAAGAATTTCGTCAACTGCTGACAGAATTCTCCCCTGTGTATGGCAATCAGAAGCAAGATAGGATACCCAGTCTTCTAAGTAAAAGTTAGTCGGTTCAACAGTGTCATTTCCCAGAGCGATCGCCTTATCTTGTTTGTGTCAGGGGCGATCGCTTTTTTCGTTAAATCAAGACTGCACAACATTGTTTGATCTTTGTTTGATTGCGAATCCAGATCGACAGAATTCCTCATTAGTTACTATTGATTAAAGACTATTGTGTTTTCAATAGCCATACTTTTTTGTCTATGTTAAAATAAGATAGGTAAGAAAGCGTTTCAACCACAACTTAATAAAATGATTCAACATATTGATCGCAAATTGAATCAAGCAGATCAATGGCAAGCTGATACTATTTATTCGGAATTTTCCTCTGCTGTTGCCCCAAAATTACCAGCAATCCCTGGTGCTAGATTTGATGCCGCACTTCATCAGCAAGGCATCACTAAAATTATTCCTCTCGATTTATCTTCACAGCTACAAACAGTTGCTCTTGCAACCAGTCCTGTCATCAGTGCCTATTTTATGAGTATTTTGACTGGTGAAAGTCTTAAAACAACTTCTCCCGCCACGGCTCAACTTTTTTATGTCATTAGAGGCAAAGGTAAGACTGAGAGCGAATATGGAACGATTGCATGGTCTCAGGGAGATTTATTTACTTTGCCCTGCTGCGATCGCGCAATTCATTCTGCCAGCCAAGATACGGCAATTTATTGGGTCACGGATGAAGCTTTAGTAAATTACTTAGGAGTCAGTGCTACACAGCCGCGTTTTCAGCCTAATTTGTATCCTCGCGATCGCCTTTTAGCCGAACTGGAGCAGGTATCACAACAGTCAGGGGCAAGCAAGCGCAACCGAATCGGCATCATTCTGGAGAATGAAGCTACCCAATTGACTCGGAGTTTAACCCACACACTTTGGGCATTACTGGTTTATTTACCTCAAGGATCGGTGCAAAAGCCTCATCGTCATAATTCCGTGGCGCTAGATTTTGTTATTGAGGCTTCCGAGTTAGCTTATACCCTAGTGGGGGAATGTTTAGACGAAAACGGCAATATTCTGAATGGGGAAAAAATTTATTGGCAATCGGCTTCTGTATTCGTTACTCCTCCTGGGCTGTGGCATTCCCATCATAACGAAGGGGGGGGCGACGCTTTAATTCTGCCGATCCAAGATGCAGCTTTTCAATCATATATGCGGACTCTTGATCAGCAGTGGGTTTGAAATATACGTCTGATGTAAATTAGTTTTAAGCTATCAGCTATCAGCTATCTTGCTTCAAAATATTGACGCTCTTGCATTTGTAAAGTTTTAACTGCCTCTGCAATATGTCCTCGAAAATCATAAGATTTATTCATGTTTTTTCATCAAATAGCACGATTATCGGCGAGAAATAGCTGATTCAGCTAAGGTAAACGTAAGTTAGATCTCCAGCTTATTTTTCCTTCTTATGAGTAACAGCTTATATCAAGATATTCGTGAGTTTTACGATGCTTCTAGTGGACTATGGGAGTCTATCTGGGGCGAGCACATGCATCATGGTTACTATGGTAAAAACGGCAACTATAAGCTTGAACGCCGCCAGGCGCAGATCGATTTAATTGAAGAATTACTGCTTTGGGCAGGTTACACCCAAGATAATTCTCCCCAAAATATTATTGACGTGGGCTGTGGTATTGGCGGCAGCACTCTCTATCTAGCCCAAAAATTTGGCAGCAGCGCAACAGGTATTACCCTCTCTCCTGTCCAGGCATCAAGAGCCAAAGAAAGAGCCATGGAAGCAGGTTTGCCTGAGGGCGTTAATTTTGAGGTAGCAAATGCTCTGGAGATGCCCTTTGGCGACGATACTTTTGATTTAGTCTGGTCGCTGGAAAGCGGCGAACACATGCCCGATAAGGCAAAGTTTTTAGCCGAATGTTACCGTGTCCTCAAGCCAGGGGGCAAGCTAATTTTTGCTACCTGGTGTCATCGAGAAACAGATTCTTGGGCAGGGGATTTGACTCCTGGGGAAGTGGCTCATCTGAAAGAAATTTATCGCGTGTATTGTTTACCCTATGTGATCTCGCTTTCAGAGTATCGTCAGATCGTGACGGAATGCGGGTTTCAGAATCTTAAAGTTGATGATTGGTCTACCGCCGTTGAGCCGTTTTGGGATGTGGTAATTGATTCAGCGATCGCACCCGAGGCAATTGCGGGCTTATTTCAGGCTGGTTGGCAAACGATTCAGGGGGCATTGTCGCTTAATTTGATGAGTCGCGGCTATGCTAGGGGTTTGGTTCGTTTTGGTTTGATTTGTGCTGATAAATAAAGAGGCTTGAGCAGATAGGCAACAGTAATTATGAAGATTGATCATGTTCATTTCTACTGTAGAAATGCAGCACGAACTAGAGATTGGTTTATCAACAGAGTCGGTTTTAAAGGAATTGGCAACTTTATTAGTCAGGATACCCATACGGAATTAGTTAGCCTAAATTCAGCTCATTTTTTGATTTCCTCTCCTCTCAAAGCTAGTAGTCCCGTAGCGCAATACTTAGCCCGACATCCTGGGGGGATAGCGGATATTGCCTTTCGGGTACCGAATTTAGCTGCGATTATCCAACGGTGTCAAAATTTAGGAGTCAGAATCTTACAGCAGATACAAACTAGGCGATCGCTCTTAGGTAACTTTAAACTAGCTCAAATTACTGGCTGGCAAGATTTACGCCATACTCTAGTTGAGGCGGCAGACGATCAGCCGTACTGTTTACCCCTAGCGATCGCTCTACACTCTAGGGAGGGTAATCTGCAATCTCAGATTACCAGTATCGACCACGTAGTTTTAAATGTCGCCCAGGGTCAGCTCAATTCTGCCGCTAGGCTATATCAAGAGCTATTTGAGCTTACGGTACAGCAAAGCTTTAGGATTCAGACCGCTAAATCGGGCTTGACTAGCGAGGCTCTAATTGATGCGTCCCAAAAAATGCAGTTTAATATCAACCAACCTACTAGCGCAAACTCTCAAATTCAAGAGTTTATCGATTTCAATCATGGATCAGGAATTCAACATCTAGCCTTGCGATCGCAAAATTTGATTACCGATGTGGCTCGAATGCAGCAGAGACTAACTTTTCTCGATGTTCCCCATGCCTATTACCATCAGCTTCAACCCCTATCCTACCTGAACCTAGCCGAACAAGAAGCAGTTAAAAAACAAAAAATTCTGGTAGATAGCGATCGCCATTCCCCCCAAGCTTTACTAATGCAAATTTTTACGCAGCCAATTTTTGACCAGCCAACTTTCTTTTTAGAATTTATTGAGCGCCGCAAGTCCGCCCAAGGGTTTGGTCAGGGCAACTTTAAAGCCCTGTTTGAAGCAGTGGAAAGGCAAACAGAAGCAAGGCAAAGTTAACACCCTTGATAAGTAGCTCAACTTTATTAAACATCAAACTAAGGTTACATTCGCAACTCTCTATAGATACCATCTACCGCTAAAGTAATTAAAGAGTCCAGGTATTGAGACATTGCCAGACTGTATTTGCTCGTTGATAAAAACGTAGTTCCCAGGCAACATGTGCTTTGATATTGATCGTCTCTTTAGCTAGCTGTTCTAATTCGGCTCGTTTCTCTGGTTCAAATCCATAGGCTAAACTAAGATGCAGCCAGTCTTTGAGGCGAATTGCCTCGGTACGGCTGGGAGAAGTTTCAATTTGAGAGAAGTTACACACTAATTCCTTAAGTCCGTTAGCCTGTAATTCTAGTCCATGCCAATCTTTACTGAGGATTAAACTTACAATTTCGATTGCTAATGATTGATTCTGTAAAGCTGTTTGATAAGCCTGTTCTAGAGCCTGTATATAATAGCTAGCCGAATCAGAGCGATCGCAAAAAAAACCAGTTAGAGTGCAGTGGGGCATGTAGTTATGAGCGCGGTTTGCACCACACTGCTCACGGCTCAATTGCCAGTAAGTTTCTAGCTGCGCTGATAGTTCTTGAGTCGGGCAAGCGTAAACAATAAACTGCGGCTCCATAAATTTATTTGGCGTTGCTAATTTAACGTATGACTTACAATATGCTTCTGCTCGTAGCTATCAGCTATCAGCTATCAGCTTTTCAAACTTACTGTATGACTCAAAGATTTTTACGAATCATCCTCCTATTGTGCAACGCCATTTATTTAACTTATTTAGTCTATCTCAACTGTCCTAACTGTCCTAACTGCTCTAACTGCTCTAACTGTCCTAACTGTTGCCA
>JBCCNG010000273.1:0-6155 GCA_039025955.1 Cyanobacteria bacterium P01_C01_bin.72
CTAAAAGCGAATTTTGATTTGATTTTCACTTAGTTGTCTTCCATACTAGTTTTTAGTCATTCCCCATGAAGAAGCTTGCTATTTAGATAGCCCAAATAGCCCAAGTTTCAATCGTCACAGTAGTCAAAAAATTGCCCTGAAATAATTTGAATATATTTGCCGTGAGCCATAGTACTACTTTAATGCCTCAGCCGATGGAGCAAGCTCCCTTCTTTTCAGACTCCAATCGTCTCAGATTGTTTTCTGGTTCGGCTAATGTTCCCCTAGCCAAAGAAGTAGCCCATTATATCGGCATGGATCTAGGACCAATGATTCGGAAGCGGTTTGCTGATGGAGAGCTTTATGTTCAAATTCAGGAGTCGATTCGAGGAGCAGATGTTTATCTGCTGCAACCCTGCTGCAATCCTGGCAATGATAATCTCATGGAATTGATGATTATGATTGATGCCTGTCGCCGAGCATCTGCCCGCCAGATTACCCCTGTTATTCCCTATTATGGTTATGCTCGGGCTGATCGCAAAACTGCTGGTCGAGAATCGATTACGGCTAAACTAGTGGCAAATTTGCTGACTGAAGCAGGAGCGAGTAGAGTGCTGGCAATGGATTTGCACTCAGCACAAATTCAAGGATACTTCGATATTCCCACAGACCATGTTTACGGCTCACCAGCGATTCTTAATTATCTAGCCGCTAAAAAATTAGATGACATCGTGGTTGTTTCTCCCGATGTGGGCGGAGTCGCCAGAGCCAGAGCATTTGCCAAAAAGCTGAACGATGCGCCCCTAGCCATCATTGATAAACGCCGTCAGGCTCACAACGTAGCTGAAGTCATGAACGTAATTGGCGATGTCGCGGGAAAAACTGCAGTTTTGGTAGATGACATGATCGATACAGCAGGAACTTTATCCGCAGGAGGCAAACTGCTACGGGCAGAGGGGGCAAAAGAGATCTATGCTTGTGCTACTCATGCTGTATTTTCTGGGCCAGCTGTGTCTCGATTATCTGGAGAAGGCATTTTTAAAGAAGTAATTGTTACTAATACAATTCCTATTCCTGAAGAGAAGAAATTTGCCCAGCTAACGGTTCTTTCAGTTGCCAGTCTTTTAGGAGAGGCAATTTGGCGCATTCATGAAGCCAGTTCCGTCAGCAGCATGTTTCGATAACTGATTTTTGCTGCTAAATTGAGCGACTAGTTTGACTGATACTATTGCTCACAATATTAACAATATTAATCGAGAATGATGCTCCTGCGATCGCCAAGATATTTCTAGCTGTTTGCGGGAGCATTGTTATTTAAGAATTAAGTCATCTCAAAATATGCATACTAAAAGTTATTTCTGTAATTCAGGATATAAAGGCTCGTCATTGAGTGAACCCAGGCGATCTAGAGGCCAAAAACGAACCGTAGCCCGACCAATTAGATTATCTAGGGGGACAAATCCCCAGTAGTGGGAATCATAACTATTATTGCGATTATCACCTAAAACTAAATACTCGCCTTCTGGTACTTTGGTTGGAGGAAATTGATAGTTTGGCGGTTCGAGAATATAGTTTTCGTTTAATTTCTGCTCATTAATGTATACCTCGCCATCTCTAACCTCCACAGTGTCGCCAGGAATTCCAATTACTCTTTTGATAAAGGCTTCTTTGTAATCTTGTTCCTTGAGGGCATCTGTTGGAGAAAAAACTACCACGTCTCCGCGTTTTGGTTTACGAAAGCGAAAGCTAATTTTTTCAATGATGAGGCGATCGTCAATTTCCAGGGTAGGAAGCATTGATTCCGAAGGAATAAAGCGAGCTTCGGCAACACAAGCCCGAATGCCAATTGCCAAAATTCCCGCAGATACCAGAGTTTTCAAAAGTTCAACTATCGGATTTTCTTCTTTTTCCGTCATCAGCACATATCCTCTGAGGTGAAATCGATTGAGTGAATGAATAGTAAATGAGTTGCAGGGATAGATTAGGAACATCCCTCAAAGACAATCTCGTCTCGATATTTAGTTCTATTTAGTCTAACGTTGCAGACTAGAAAATCTGTCTCTGGCTAGTTTAGGTTTTCATAGTCTTCTTCAACCAATATAAGTAGAAAATGCTCAATTTATATTTTCTGGAACAGATTCAACAGAAGTAAAAACATCTGTAACCCTAATTGACGCAGTTGGTTCAGCTTTGTTGCCTCGAAGACGATATTATTTGAACCGAGCTATAGTTATGCTCTTTACTGAGCAGTAAAACCATCAATTATCTGACCATTACGGATTATTTGTCATCATAACCGAAGAAATTAAGATGTAATGATTTGTTAGCTCAGTATTATTCTAGTAAACTTGCCATTACTTTGGTTATGGTCAGTAGAGAGAGCCGCTTAAACAGGCCTTTTCCCCTAGAGTCAAAGTAGCGATCGCCATGATCAAGCCTAGCTCAAAAGTTAGAGTTAACCTCTTGAGCTAAACTAGAATAAGACCAACCTGCAATTACGCAAACTTAATTGCTCTAAGATTCTTAGAAAGATTAGCTCCTGCGTCGCTCTTACTGCGTCGCTTATTTGCAAAGAGTAGTGCAAGCAGCGACCTCTATGCTGTGAACACTGGTCAACACACTAAAATACTGTCACAAACTTCACTATTCAAATATGGAAAACAAAAATCCAGCTTTGGTTCAAGAGGCACGTTACGAACCAGCGATTGTTATCCCCCTCAAACAAGAAGCTTCTCTGTTGGATTGGTTGAAAGCAAATAACCGTTTGATTCCCCGCGAAAACGTGGAAACAGAGAAAATCAAATCTGATGACGATCTAGATGTCTTAATGGACGGGGAAGATGAAGATTTCGAGGACGATGACTAATTTGGTCTATACAAGTTTCTTGCTGATCAACAAATACTCTTAATCATAGATAATCTCAATCCTGAGAAAAACTAAGGTTATCAGAATTACCCCTGCTTGCTGCAATCACCAGTTTTTGCTATCTTATCGTTCTCAAGTAATAAATCTTCTTAGTAAGTTGGCAAAATTAAATTGTGAATGCTAAATCGTTTGATACGAAGAAATTATTCAACCCCTCGGGTAGAGTTTTGCTAATTTCTTTAATCGGCCTGTTAACAGTGGGGGCGATCGCCATTGAATACATTTTTCATATTTCTAGGGAGCAGTTTGGCTTACTGCTCTTTCCTTTACTAATTTCTCTGATAATCAGCGCCCTGCTAGGTCTAGTGGTAATTCCTCTCCTCAATCAACTCAAGACAGGGCAAATTGTGCGAGAAGATGGACCACAAACTCACCTCAAAAAAGCGGGAACGCCAACTATGGGGGGAGTTTTTTTTGTCTCAGTCGCCGTCATTTTAGCCTTGCTGGGAGCATATTTTAGCAACAACATCTTAATTACTCCTGAATTAATCGCTGTTTGCCTTATAACCTTAAGCTATGGCTTGATTGGCTGGATTGATGATTGGCAGGTGCTACGCCGCAAGTCCAATAAAGGAATTTCTCCTCGTCTCAAGCTAATTTTACAGCTCGTCTTAGGTGGCGGCTTCTCCCTCTGGCTATTTTGGCAAGACTCAGTAATGGTGAGCCAGATTCATCTTCCAGGAGGATTAATGCTCTCCTTGGGCTGGTTATTCATCCCCCTGAGTATCTTTGTTTTGGCAGCAGAAAGTAATGCAACTAATTTAACTGATGGAGTTGACGGCTTGGCAGCAGGGACAGGAGCGATCGCTTTTCTGGGTTTAGCCGCTATTTTGGGCTTAGATAATCCTAGTCTGGCAATCTTTTGCGCCTGTATGAGCGGTGGTTGTCTGGGATTTTTGGTTCATAACCATAATCCTGCCCAAGTTTTTATGGGAGACACGGGGTCTTTAGCTTTGGGCGGCGCGTTGGCTGCGGTAGGGCTGAGTAGCAACAACTTATGGGCTTTATTTGTAATCAGCGGGGTCTTCTTTATTGAGTCTCTTTCGGTGATCGCGCAAGTATCCTATTACAAAGCAACCAAGGGAGCAGATGGCAAAGGTAAACGCCTGTTTAAGATGGCTCCTATCCACCATCACTTTGAACTGAGTGGCTGGCGCGAAACCCAGGTAGTAGGAGTATTTTATCTAGCAAATGTCTTCTTAGTGGCGATCGCTTTTTGGTGGCGTTAGGGATTACTTTAGTTCTTTATTCCTGTGACTTTAGCTAACTTTGCCATAAAATACTAAATGCTCAACTAAATGCTTCAAGTTTTTGGAATTAGGCATAGTTAACTAGCGACATATTTTAGTTTTACAAGTGTTACTCATCCGATATATCCTATGTTTGAGCTATCATTCCCAGGCAGGAGAAATATAACTATATGAGTGAGAAAACTATTATTCTTGGCATAGTTGGTGACAGTGCAGCAGGAAAAACTACCTTAACCAAGGGAATTGCTCAGGTACTAGGAGAAGAGAATGTTACCATCATCTGTACCGATGATTATCACCGTTATGACCGCGCTCAACGGGCAGAAATGGGCATTTCCGCTCTCCATCCTAACTGTAACTATCTAGACATCATTGAACAGCATTTATCGTTGTTGCGGGATGGACAAGCTATCCTCAAACCGATTTACAATCATACTACAGGAGAATTCGATCCCCCAGAATATATAGAACCCCGTAAATACGTCGTCGTTGAAGGTCCGCTAGGCTACTCTACCCGTAAAATGCGAGATAGCTATGATGTTAAAACCTATCTTGCCCCTCCCGAATCCCTGCGAGCGACCTGGAAAATAAAACGAGATACTCGCAAGCGAGGTTACAACGAAGAACAAGTTTTGAAGCAGCTAAAGCAAAGAGAGCCTGATTCGGAAGCTTATATTCGCCCTCAGCGTAAATGGGCAGACATGATTGTTTCTTTCTATCCTCCAGAGACAGAAAAGCAAGAAGAAGAAGATAATTTGATGCTCAACGCTAATTTGATTCTGCGACCAACTATCCCTCATCCAGAATTAAGCACCATTCTTAGTGCAGAAGGAAACCACCTAGGGGAAGCTATTCGCCTGGGCTTGAGTCGTGATATGGGAAAACCCGTAGATATTCTCGAAATAGATGGTCATGCCACCATGGAACAGGTACGAGAATTAGAAAAAATTATGTGTAGTGAAGTACCCTATCTGGGCAAATTCTGTAGTCTGGAAGGTAATCAGGAATTAGGCAAACTTACTGGTACAACAGGGGAAAGTCTCCAAAGTTACCCTTTGGCTTTGACTCAGCTAATGATTACCTACCATATGCTGAAGGCTGCATCTTTAATCTAAACAAGCAATCTTTATTTAAGATATCAAAGATCTTAGGCGTTGTATAAATTCGTAACTCTCTAAAGTAGCCACATAAGCAACCCTTGAAATATAGCAATCACCAAAGATCATTGACGGTAGTGAGTCTGTTACTCCTCCTGTTATGGACAATTATGGGTTTGAGTATTCGTTTTTATCATCTCGATCTTAAGCCTCCTTCTTCCATCGAAATTGCCACCATTGGCTATAGTCTGGGTCATGGTTTTAATCAGATTGCCGTAGATCAGGTGCTGGATCTAGATACTTTGTTAGCCCCTTTACGTTTAGATACTTCACTCGGTTATGGAGCGATATTTCAGCGATTAGTAGAGGAAAGTACTCATCCGCCGCTTTATTTTTGGCTGACGCGCTGGTGGTCGAGTATCTGGACTAGTGATGGAGCACTGGTTTCGTTACGAGTTGCGCGATCGCTCAGTGCAATTTTTGGCTCATTGGCAATTCCTGGTATTTTCACCTTGGCTTGGGTAGCCTTCCGTTCCCGTTCGGCGGCACATCTAGGGGCAATTATGATGGCATTTTCCCCCTATGGTGTCTATCTGGCACAGTCAGCCCGACACTATACTCTCAGTATCCTTTGGGTCATAGCTTCTTTTATCTGTTTGGCTCAAGCGCTACGGTTAATTCAGCAGCAAAAAGCTGTTCCCTGGTGGTTGAGCTTAATTTGGATTGTCATCAATGGTCTGGGTATTGCGACCCACTACTTTTTTGTTTTAGCTTTGGGTGCAGAAGCGATCGCTCTCTGTTTTGCTTGGCTATTGAGCGGCGGTCAGCAGCTGAGGAGATATTTACAGGGCTTTGGTCTGGCTGCTATTGGCACAGCGGCGGCGGGGTTGGCTTGGCTACCGA
>JBCCNG010000274.1:0-6144 GCA_039025955.1 Cyanobacteria bacterium P01_C01_bin.72
ATAGCATCGGTGAATATGTTGCCGCTACCTTAGCTGGGGTACTATCCCTTGAGGAAGGACTAACCCTAATCGCGGCTAGGGGACAGATGATTCAAAAGCTACCCAGGGGGGCAATGCTAGCGGTACCACTATCCTCCAGAGAAATAGCTACCCTACTCAATGCCAAACTCTCACTGTCGGCGATCAATGGAGCGGCAATGGGAGTAGTCGCGGGCGAAGTTGAAGCCATTGAAACTCTAGAACAACAGCTAGCTAGCAAAGGCTTAGCCTGTCGCCGTCTAGAAACGACCCATGCTTTCCACTCCCAGATGATGAACGGTATTGCCCCTGAGCTACGGAAGTTAGTTACAACCTTTAATCTCCAAGCACCAAAAATACCCTACGTATCTAACGTAACTGGAACTTGGATTACTAAAGAGGAAGCTACCGATCCGGAATATTGGGTGAAACATCTATGTCAACCTGTGTTGTTCGCTCCAGGTGTCAGGCAACTGTATCAACAAAGCTATCCCATTCTGCTCGAACTTGGGCCAGGACAAACTCTTGGCAGCTTCGCGCTTCAGTGCCTAGAGCATAATCCAGCAGTTAGTAAGATTATCTTGCCTTCACTCAGATATGTTTATGATCGCAAACCAGATTTCGCCTTTTTACTAAAAACCCTAGGCAGGCTTTGGTTAGCAGGGATAGAAATAAACTGGACAGAATTTTATGCTCATGAGCAAACCCATCGGATTCCTTTTCCTACTTATCTTTGAATTGAATGCCTAATTAAAGCAGGAAATAAGTAAATTGCAGCATTAAAAAATATAAATTATGAAGGTTCAAGTTGTTGGCGTTATTGGTGCAGGTGTTATGGGAGTCGGAGTGGCACAAAATTTGGCCCAGACGGGACATCAGGTCATCTTAATCGATTTGTATGAAGATCTTTTAGATCGAGCAAAATATGAAATTAAAAATAATCTTCGATTTCAGAGTTTTTTTAATAAAAATAAATCTCCTAAAAATATCAATGATATCTTTGAGCAAATAACTTTTTCTACTAACTATAAAATTTTAGAAACAGCAGATTTTATAGTTGAAAATGTCACCGAAAAATGGCATACTAAAAAAGAAGTATATTATTTATTAGATTCTATCTGCCCAGCAGAATGTGTATTTGCTGCTAACACATCGGCGATTCCCATTACGCGCATTGCTTCAGCTACTAAACGCGCCGCTCAAGTTCTCGGAATTCACTTTATGAATCCCGTACCGCTGAAGCCAATGGTGGAGATGATTCGGGGATATCATACTTCTGATATGGCAATAGAGACTGCCCAGAAAATGCTGGCTCAAATGGGTAAGGAGTGGGTCATCGTTAACGATTCACCAGGTTTTGTTTCCAACCGCGTGCTGATGTTAACGATCAATGAAGCTATCTTTTTACTACAGGATCAGGTAGCTACAGCGGCAGATATCGACAAAATTTTCCAAGGTTGTTTCGGTCATAAGACGGGCCCACTAGCCACAGCAGACTTAATTGGACTAGACACAATTTTGTTTTCGATTGAAGTCTTGTACGAAAGCTTTAATGACAGTAAATATCGTCCCTGTCCTCTACTGAAGAAAATGGTAGATGCTGGTCTACATGGTAGAAAAAGTGGTCAAGGATTTTACGTTTATCAATAAATAAATCAGGATACGTTTAAGTCAATGAATGAAGTCCAATCCAGAATTAAAGTTTTTCTCGCTAAATTTTTTGGTAATCATGATTTGCAACCAGATGAAGATATTTTTGCCCTGGGATTTGTCAATTCAATGTTTGCCATGCAGCTAGTATTATTTGTGGAACAGGAATTTAAAATTACTGTTGACAATGAAGATTTAGAGCTGGATAATTTTCGCACTATTAATGCTATTACTAGTCTGGTTGAGCGTAAAAGTGCTGTTTCTACACATATATAAAACTAGTAAAGTTTTTAAATAAAATTTGTGGTTTTATCTGCTCCAATAGTTAGATAAATACTTGAAATTTTCCTGTTGTTATTAGGTGATTACTGGCATTAAATTTGTCAGATTAACTGTTAATTAATCATGTGAAACTTGTTAAATCAAGATTAGGTTATAGCTCCTGATGGGTAATCTTTATGAAACTAGAACTATCTGCCCAGCAAAAAAAGGCTCAGACTGAATTTAGAGTCTTTGTTGATCAAGTGATCTATCCCCATGCAGGGGAATGGGATCGTCAAGAATTTACGCCCCCAGAAATAATTCAGAAACTGGCTGAACGTGGTTTTCTTGGTGCTGCCCTACCTTCTGCATATGGTGGTCAGGGGATGGACATGATTACCTACGGCATCCTTAACGAAGAGATGGGACGGGGATGTTCTGGGGTGCGGAGTTTGCTGACGGTTCATAATATGGTGTCTCAGGCTTTATGCAGATGGGGTAGTAAGTTACAAAAAGAGTATTGGCTGCCAAAGCTAGCATCTGGAGAGACTATTGCCGCTTTTGCCTTGAGCGAACCAAATGTCGGTAGCGACGCTAACAGTGTAGAAACCACAGCAACGGTGGTCGGTGATACCTATGTCTTGAATGGCACCAAAAAATGGATTACCTATGGACAGATAGCAGACATATTTTTGGTCTTTGCCAAATGTGGTTCTAAACCTACGGCTTTTCTGGTGGAAAAAAATCGTCCAGGTTTGGTGGTTAAGCCGATGTCTGGTGTGTTAGGAACCAGAGCCTCGATGATTGCGGAACTAGACTTTGATCACTGTGAAATTCCCCAAAGCAATTTAGTCGGTAGGCTAGGTTTTGGCTTTTCCTACGTTGCGGCATCTGCACTTGACTATGGGAGATATAGCGTGGCGACGGGCTGTGTGGGGATTGCTCAAGCTTGTTTAGAAGCTTGTGTTAAGTACACTAGTGAGCGCCAACAGTTTGGTGTTTATTTAAAGGAGCATCAGTTGATTCGGCAGAAGATTACGCAGATGATTACTCAGGTTAAAGCTGCGCGACTGCTATGTTATCAGGCTGGTTATCTTAAGGAGATTAACGATCCTAAATCAATAACTGAGACGGCGATCGCCAAGTACTTTGCCTCTAAAGCAGCTAGCCAAATCGCCAATGATGCGGTGCAAATTCATGGTGGCAATGGCTGTAGCGATCAATATCCAGTGGCAAGGTATTTACGAGACGCAAAAATCATGGAAATTATCGAAGGCAGTACCCAAATTCAAGAAATTACCATTGCTGAGTCGGGTTATCAAGATTATCTTATTTCAAAAATATCTACTAACTTACTGCTTACTTAAAAAAGAATATCGTTTAAAAATAATATTAACTGCTGGAAATATTAAATTTGAAAAGTAATTAAGAACAGGCTATTAGGAGAAGTTTATGCTATTGAAAAACAAAGAATCAATCTTGAGAGTTACAGCTCCTGATAAAAATGAATTTGCCAGACTTTGGAAAGAATATCGTCCTTTTGTAATTGAGGGAGTTGCGAATAATTGGGAGGCTTATAAAAATTGGTCTAATGATTATCTGTCAAATAAATGTGGCAATAATAAGGTTCCTGTCCGCACTGAAGTAAATAAGCCTGTAGATAATCTAGATGATTGTGGATATTCCAAAAGGGAATTTTATCAAGCAGAGGAAATGAAGTTCAAGGACTATATAGATTTGATGAGTGGTGAGCGCCAAGAAATTGGTTCGAGATATATGTCTCAAGTAGATCTTGAAAAATATTTTCCTCAATTAACTGCTGATGTAAATTATCCATACTTTTTTAATCGAAAACCAGTAGTCAATTTCTGGTTTGGCTGTAGTGGTATTAATACCCATCTTCATTTTGATGATGAACATAATATTTTTGCTCAGATTCGGGGCAGAAAAAAACTACTTCTATTCCCTCCTACAAATTATTTAGCATTTTATCCGCCTCTTAAAGAAAAGGGTGCTATGTTACATTTTAGTAAGGTAAATCCTCGCCAACCAGATTTTGAATTATTTCCCGATTTTCCTCATCAAGAACAGCAAGAAATTATACTTGAAGCGGGAGAAATGCTTTATATTCCACCTTTTTGGTGGCATTGGGTAATAGGAATAGATGAGACCATCTCATTATCATTTTGGCATGATCTTAAAAAGATAGATTTGTTCAGACAGAAGAAAGCCATATTGACTGTTATGGATGTATTTTATCATTCTAAAACAGCAGCATTTGCGTAAAAAATAATGGAGTTAGTTAAGCTTTTGTTGTCTTAAAAATCAGCAAAAAGTATTTAAGCTTATGATTAGTATTCAAAAACAAAATATAGACAGTAAGCAAAAAGAGCAAAAAAATATTAAATGTGTAGTTTGGGATTTAGATCATACTCTATGGCATGGCGTATTGCTGGAAGATGAGGGAATTGAGCTGCAAGAAAATATAGTAAATATTATTCAGACTTTAGATGGTCGGGGGATTCTACAATCTATAGCCAGTAAGAACGATTGGAAAACGGCGATCGCCAAGCTAGAAGAATTTGAATTAAAAGAATATTTCTTATATCCTCAGATTAACTGGAATTCTAAAGCCAGTTCCCTGGAAAAGATTGCCACCGCCTTAAATATCGGCATTGATGCGATCGCCTTTGTTGATGATCAGCCGTTTGAGTTAGAAGAAGTACAGTTTACCCATCCATCAGTCTTCTGTATTGATGCCGCAGAAGTTGACCAGATCTTAGATCTGTCGGTGATGAATCCCCGTTTTATTACGGAAGATTCTCAAATTAGAAGGTTAATGTACCTAAACGATATCGAGCGCAACAATGCCGAACAGGAGTTTGTCGGTACTGCCGATGAATTTTTAGCTACCCTCAAGATGAACTTTACCATCGCGGTAGCCCAGGAATCAGATTTACAGCGCGCTGAAGAATTGACGCTGCGCACCAACCAGTTAAATACCACTGGCGATACCTACTCCTATGACGAGCTGAATCAGTTTCGGCAATCCCCACAGCATCAACTGCTGGTTGCTAGTCTCGAAGACCGCTATGGCAGCTACGGCAAGATTGGTCTAGCCCTAGTTGAATGCCGGTCTCAGACCTGGAGCATCAAGCTGCTGCTGATGTCCTGTCGTGTTATGTCGCGGGGAGTAGGCACAATTATGCTGAATCACATATTGAGTCTGGCTCGAAAGAATCAGGTACGTCTGCTAGCAGAGTTTGTCTCCAATGATCGTAACCGCATGATGTATGTATCCTACAAATTTGCAGGGTTTAAGGAAGTTGAGCGACAAGGAAAGCGGGTGATTTTGGAACATGATTTAAGTCGAATTCAGGATGTGCCTGAATACGTCAATTTTCAGGTGATAGAAAGCTAAACCAGCCCCAAAAAGAGCGTTTAGATCAGAGCAGGTGATTAGAGCAAGGGTTTAATTAAGATGAATCAAACAAGCGAGCAAGAGCAGAATCATGAGTTGCTGGAGGGAGTTGCCATTATCGGCATGGCAGGGCGGTTTCCTGGAGCCGTAAATATCGAAGCATTCTGGCAAAATTTGCGGGATGGCGTTGAGTCTCTATCCCTATTTAAAGATGAAGAATTGCTGGCTGCGGGGATACCTGAAGCTTTGGTCAATGATAGCAATTATGTCAAGGTTGGCGGCATCTTAGAAGATGTTGATCTATTTGATGCCGCATTTTTCGATCTCAACCCCAAAGAAGCCGAGCTTACCGATCCTCAGCATCGCCTCTTTTTAGAAACTGCCTGGTCAGCTTTAGAAAATGCTGGTTACGATTCAACTAAGAGTGACAGTCGCATGGGAATTTATGCGGGTGCGAGTCTGAACCAATACCTCTCTTTTGATCTGAATCGCGATCGCATCGGTTCTGGAGAAGCCTATCAAAAATTGATCGGCAACGATAAAAGTTTTCTGGCTACTAGAGTTTCCTATAAATTAAACCTTACTGGCCCCAGTATTACGGTTCAAACCGCCTGCTCCACCTCCCTCGTTGCTACTACCCTGGCATACCAAAGTTTGCAAAACTACCAGTGCGATCTGGCATTAGCGGGAGGAGTTTCGATCAGCTTACCTGAAAAATCTGGCTATTTTTACGAGCCAGGAGGACCCCTATCACCTGATGGTCATTGCTATGCCTTTGATGCCAGGGCGCAGGG
>JBCCNG010000275.1:0-6139 GCA_039025955.1 Cyanobacteria bacterium P01_C01_bin.72
AGTAAATTTTCTCAAGCTTATATTAAGTAAAATATTGTATTTGAAACATCAGGCAATATTAATAAGTTTTATGAGGCTAAAGAAGCACAGATAAATAACTTTAGTGTACTTATCTAAAGTTGAGTAACTCTTTAGTTTCGATTGCCGATAATTCACGCCAGTCTCCAGGATTCAAACCAGAAATATCGAGTTTATAGGTATTAGTACCTAAAGATATTCTAACTAATCTTAATGTCGGAAAACCAACAGCCGCTGTCATTCTTCTTACCTGTCGATTTTTTCCTTCCGTTAGAGTCATAGTTAGCCAGCTAGTAGGGATAAACTGGCGATCGCGTATTGGCGGAATTCGTGGCGGTAAATCTGGTTCAGAGGATAATAAATTTACCTGAACTGGACGAGTACGATAGTTTTTGATAGTGACACCACGACGTAGTTTGTTAAGTGCGGACTCATCGGGAATTCCCTCTACCTGAACATAGTAAGTACGGGGATGAGCAAACTTAGGATCAGCTAAACGATTGTTAAGCTGTCCATTATCCGTCAGCAGTAATAAGCCTTCACTATCTCGATCTAACCTACCCACAGAGTAAACATGAGGAACGGGAATATAATCTTTTAAAGTCGGACGGGGGTTATCACTATTGTCTGTAAACTGGCATAAAACTCCATAAGGTTTGTAGAACAATATGTACTTCATCTCTACATTTGATTGCTTCTTATGATTCAGAGTAATATACCTAATTTAGAAAAAGCTAGAATCAAGAGAAAAATAAATTCCGTCTTCCTGAAGAGAGCTATTTTCTGATTCAATAGAGGTGAGAGGAATACCCCAATCTAAACGAGCATTAAAGTTAGTTCCCAAGGATAGATTTAAACCAACTCCCAAGGCGGGTAGAGTTGCGTTGGCAATTTCGGTATCGCCACTGTTCCATACTGTTCCCACGTCAAAGAAAGGCGCTACTTGAATCAAACCATCAAATCTTTGAAGACGCATTACGGGGATGCGTAATTCAGCCGAGGCAAATAAGCCGTTGTCTCCTAAACTCAAATCTTGGCGATATCCTCTAGCGCTATTCACGCCACCAATCCGAAACTGTTCTAGTGGGACTAAACTACCTCCTGATAGCTGGGCATCCCCCCGAAGTAAGAACAAAAAGTCTTCCCGCAAGCGCCTAACCCACTGGCTTTGACCCCGCCAAGAAACAAAAGTACTGTCGGGTTCACCGTCATCATTGATAGTTGAGTTGAGAGCATCTATTCCCAGACTAAACTGAGAGCGAAAAGCTAAAACCTCTTTGTCATTGCGGTTAACAAACTCCTGAAATAGTCTCACCGCGCTAATTCTAGTTTCTCCATCTTCGTTAGCACCACGAGAAAGCTGGAAACTCTGATCAAGTAAAAAAGTTTCACTTTCAGTACGAGTAAAGCTCATCCCCAGAGAAAATTCTTTGGTCGGCTTAAGTAAAATGGGTTGACGTAGACTCAGCTCATAGTAGCGAGATTCTGACTCAATATCGAGAGGGGAGAAAGGATCTTCGATTACATCATTAGAGTTAGCGCCAAAAGCGGCTTTAATCGTGC
The DNA here is from genome assembly GCA_039025955.1 of Cyanobacteria bacterium P01_C01_bin.72. Classification (GTDB taxonomy): domain Bacteria; phylum Cyanobacteriota; class Cyanobacteriia; order Cyanobacteriales; family Xenococcaceae; genus Waterburya. The sequence continues at coordinate 1,582 of JBCCNG010000275.1, forward strand.
CATTTTTAGAATTAACTGGAATACCATAGGCGACATCAAAAGAGTTGCTACCATCAGTATTGGCATATTCAAAGTTAAATTGATCGCCAAAACCCAAGAGGTTGCCGTGGTTTAAGCCGATCGCTCTTTGACCTGTGCCGACGCTAGGGGATCTGCTGTTATTGAGGCTAGTAGAAATATTAAAAACATCTGCTTCCTGAATCTTAATGTCCAGCAGACTAGTACCTGGGCGAACTCCTGCGGAAAGTTCTGCCGATACATTATCAATCAGAGGATCAAGGCGTAGTAGCTGTAGTGCAGCCAGTAGTGAATCAACGTTGATTGGCTTGCCTGCTGCGGTTTCGATGCGAGAAGCAACATAATTATCAGAAAGATGCTTTGTTCCCGAAACATTGATTTCCTCTAGCTTGCCTTCGAGTACCGCAATTTGCACCGTACCATTGTTTAGTTCCTGGGGTGGAATATAAGCCCCCGAACTTACATATCCCTTATCTGTGTAGAGTTTAGTGATGGTGCTTCTCGCCTGAAATAATTCTGATAGGGTTAGGGGACGATTACGATAAGGCTTTACAGCTTGATTTAACTCTTGCTCTGTAAAGATACTGCTGCCAACGACATCAAAATCTTTGACAATAATCTGTTCGGGGATGCTACTAACAGTGGTGTTAACTGCTTCAGCTTGAGCCAACAAAACTGGATTAGTAAACTCATCTAGCTGAAGGACGGTTGATGGGGGTAAAGAAATTTTGAGCAGGCTTGATTCATCTGACTGATTGACTGACGGAGCTTCAGATAATTCTGAGGAGATGTTTTCTGCCGCCTTTAGTGGCTGTACTCCCAGTAGAATAAAGGCGATCGCTAGAGGAGAAAGGGATAAAGCAGAGAGATTAGCCTGACGAAAATAATTCAAGCTGAATCTGCGGCAAGAGTTATCTGATGTCAACATGTTTAGTCAATATGCTTGGAAATAGCCTTTGACCTAAAGTTCCCAAAAATACTGAATAAATAACGCGATCACTAAAATAAACTTCGGAGATCACAGCAGTTTTCGGATTATCGTGCTACCACTGAAAATTTGTCACTTATTTTTAATTTTTTAACTTCGGTCACGTTGCACCTTCTGCCCTCTGCCTACATGCAGCTAAAGCCTTTGTGCTTTAGTCTTTGAGCTGATAACGCATTCCTGGAAGTTGGACGACCAGATCCATCATTTCTAGTTGAGAGAGGGTAGCTAAAATATCGTTGATGCCCAATCCTGTTTTTTGGGCGATCGCATCGAGAAGGATTGATTCACCCTCGATTAAGTTATAAATACGGGCTAGTTCTGGAGTTAGCTCGGGCTTAGGCTTAGGAAGTACGCTGAGGCGATCAAGACAGGGCATCGTTCCGAGCATCTCTAAAAAATGTTCAACGCCCAAAATCACCTGCGCTCCCGCATTGAGTAGCCCGAGACAACCCAAAGCCCGTGGGTTATCAAGAGAGCCTGGTAAAACGTAAACATCACGGCAGAAATCATTGGCAAAACGGGCGGTGATTAATGCTCCTGAACGCTGAGGGGCTTCAATGATTACTACAGCCCGACAAAGACCAGCAATAATCCGATTACGAGCAGGAAAATGACCCCGATCTGGTGGAGTTTGGGCAGGGTATTCACTCACAATTAATCCTGAGTCAGTTAGGTGGCGATAGAGATCGCGATTGCTGAAGGGATAGATTTGGTCTACTCCCGTACCCAAGACAGCAATGGTTCTCCCCTTGGCTGCCAAACAAGCGTGGTGAGCAACGGTATCAATTCCCGCTGCCATGCCTGAGACAATGCCAAAGCCATGACCTACTAAAGCCTGAGTTAGTTTTTTTGTCCAGCGTTTGCCATATTCTGAGGGGGTGCGAGTGCCGACGATGCCAATTAGAGACTTGTTGCCCAAGTTTTCTTCTGGCTCAACCTGTCCTTGATAGTAGAGTAAAGGTGGCGGACTGGGGATTTCTGCCAGCAGGCGCGGATATAGTTCGTGATCTGGAGTCCAAAACTGGGAATTTTGTTGACGATGTTGAGCCAGCAGTTCGGCAGGCAGATTTTTAGGTCTACTCTTCTGAATTGCCACCGCCGCCTTCCCGTTTAGACCTTCAATATCGGCAAAAGCGATCGCCGGGGCTTCCCAGGCGGTTTGTAACGAGCCAAAGTGCTGATAAATTTTTTTGAGAGAAACTGCGCCAATACCCTTGATTTGAGACCAAGCTAGCCAATAGGCTGATTGTTCCATCGGTTTACTGATTATTAATGCCTTGTAGCCGAAAACTATGAAACTAAACTATGAGTCAACAACCTATCTGAAGAGTCTTTTTCTACCCAGAGTACAAATAAGTAAATAAATCTAACGACAGGTGAGATTTATAAGTAAAAATACGGATCTTTTTTAATATAGAAGGGTAGCTTAGAGTAGTAGATATCTTCAGCGTTATGATCAATCTTCATCAGCTAGATCAGATCGCGGATTATGATCAGGCGATCGCCGCATTAGAGGGGTTTGTGTCAGAATTGGTAGCAGAGTTTGTGACTGCTGCTGAAGGCAAGGCTTATCTCCTGGATTATCCTGAAATGACAGAGTATGTGGGCAGTTGGATCGATCATCTGCTCTATTTTGGCTATGCTTACGAATCGGTTACTCTACCCCAGATGACCCTCAGTAACGTTGAGGTGATCGTCACCCGTATTTTTCCCCGTAAGATATTTCTGCTCGATCCGGCTGAAGCAAAGACGATTATTCCCGAAATACAGGCGTTCTGGCAGTTTCTGAAGCGAGAGTACAAACATCCCCAGGCGCATAAGATTATTAAGTTATTAAAACAGCTTCAGCCCAGATTTACTGAGATCATGAACAATTCTCAGAATTTTGGCATTGCCAAAACTTGGTTAACTTCGGGTATGGCAGCAGGGTTTGACATGACTACAGAAGCGGGAATTAAGGAATTTCAGCAAAGTGAGCAAGCATCAACAGCAGCAGACTCAACTGCTGCTAGGCAAAGCATCAGCGGTTTTTTGGATGAGTTAGCCAATTTGGGCAATGAATCATTATCGTCGGAACATCTAGAATTAGCGGCTAATCTACGAGAATTAGCGAAAGAAGTTGTCGCCGAATTTCCTCTAGAAGTACCTTCCGCCCTAGAATTTCAGCAGCAGCTACAGGCAGAGATGGCGCAAAAACTGGTGCAGCAGATGCCCCCTCTTACGCCACGAACCATCTCTAAACTTGAGGCACAGGAAATCTCGCTAACTGAGCCAGGGTCGATTTTGTCAGATTTTACTGCTCTGTTAGATTTTATTGGCGATAGGGGGATAGGAGTTGGTGGCAAACGTCACTTGATTCCCATGAAGTCTTTGGCACAGCTAAATCAACAGCTAACTGAACCACTGCAAATTGATCTGCAACGTCCTCAGCAAAAGTCCTATCCTACTATCCACGGTTTATATTTGCTGCTTCGGGCAACTGGTATGGGCAAAATTACCCGACTGGGCAAGAAAACTAGGCTGACTCTCAATTCTGCCGTTGTGCAGCAGTGGTTGACCATGAATCCTACAGAACAGTATTTCAACCTGCTGGAAGCCTGGTTAATCCGCGCTAACGCGGAAATGTTGGGGGAAAGAGCTTCTGGTATGAGCGAAGGGTTTAAATGCTTACAATACTGGTCGCGCATGTCTCCCAGAGGAGAGAAGTTTAAAGACTATCAGACACAGCAAAATCTGCGCTACTATCCTGAGTTTCATAATCTGGCTTTAATGAAGCTGTTTGGTTTGGTTGAGGCTAATTATGGTAAACCCCAAAAAAGTAAAGGCTGGCGTGTTAAGAGTGTCAAACAGACAGACTGGGGTAAAACACTGTTTCAGGCTCTATTTCCCCATGGGGATTCGCCGCTATTTTGGCTGGAATCTACAGTTGGTAGTGTTCAGTCGGGACAGCTTCAGCAGGTTCTACAGCCCTATTTTCCTCAATGGCAAAAAATAATTACCTTGCCGTCAGTAAAGTCTATTGCGGGAGTGTATGTTTTCAAGGTTACTTTGCATCGAATTTGGCGGCGGATTGCTATCTCCAGCGACATGACCCTTTGGGATTTGAGCCAGCTAATTTTGCAGTCGGTTGATTTTGATCATGATCATCTCGATATGTTTAGCTATAAAGACCAACTAGGCACAACAGTACGGGTAGTTCATCCCTATATGGAAGAATCCCCCTCTACAGATGAGACAGAAATTGCCGACCTTCCCCTAGAAGTAGGTTCAGTTATGGAGTATATATTTGATTTTGGCGACCACTGGGAGTTTGAGCTACAGCTTGAAGAGATTCAGCCAGAGAAGCCTCACCCTGGCTATGGTGAGATTATTGCCTCCCATGGTCAAGCACCCGAACAGTATCCCAACTGGGAACATTGAATATTTAACATTGAGCATTTAACATTGAGCATTGAAAAATACCGTGTTGATACCGCTTCGCATATTCGCCGCATGAAGTACCGAGTTCTAGAGAACTGAATCGAATGCTGGCTCGGGAAAATCTTTTATGGG
>JBCCNG010000276.1:0-6124 GCA_039025955.1 Cyanobacteria bacterium P01_C01_bin.72
ATGTTATCAGAATAATTGCAAGAAAAATGAAGTTGTCATATGCTGTTAAAATCCATCACCAAGATTAATTTGACTGCTCAGCATCAGCGCATTAATTATCTATGACAATGTTTTGAGATGACATAAATCTCGATATTGACTGTGTTGACTCAGTAGATTTAGAAGTTGATTATAAAGAAAGGTAGAGATTGACATGGACTACAATGCTTAAAAACGACTATTTTTAGCTTCTCACGATCGCTCTTCCTTTTTCTTCTATCCCTCTGTGTCTTTCGTTCAGGTGGTACTTTATTTGTATTCCTGTACATTTTCAAGTTGAAGGTGCAAGGGTTTTATGAGATTATCACAGTTTTTCTGGGATTGGATACAGTCCTCTATTGCCCCCCAGATTAATCTATTTCAATTATTCTAGGCTTATTCAGCAAACCCTAAGTATCCACGGAAAATATCTGCATGAGTGCATTTGAACAAACAACCGCCAAAATTGCTGTCTGGAATCTGGCAGGTTTCCAGAAGATTTTACCCCCCAGACTTGAGCGTCAAGTAGATGGTCTTGCTATTCTGGACGCGGAGGTTGTCACCCTTGTTGAAGTAAAGCCCTTCAGTCATATGCAGGATCTTATTGATGGGCTTGCAGCCAAAGGGTGTGAGTATGAAAGCATTATGCTTCCTCAAGAAAGCGATCTTAATATCGGTGTTTTGTTTAAAAAGGGCGTTGAGGCAAGCAATCCTCGTTTTATTGATGGCTCGGATCTCAACGATTCCAGCAGACGGAAAGCGTTGGTGGTGGAGATGAAAATCGGTAAATTCGACTTTTTACTAATTGCTGTTCATCTAAAGTCCGGGCGAGGCAGTAATGAGCAAAAAATTCGCGATGAGCAGTGTAAGGTCATTGGACAGTTTATCACTGACCTACGCGCCGAAAGTAGAGAAGATATTCTGTTGATGGGAGATTTTAACATGATCCCTGGCGAGGACGTGAGTAATTTTCATCATCTGGGTGGTAATGACCTGATGAATTTCCTGTCGTCCTGGGATTTACAAGCTCGGTTTTCTCATATTCTTCCAGCAGGGAGGGCTAATCTGTTAGATGGATTTGCCATTAGCAGAAAATATTCAACCGAGTACATTCGTGGTAGCCTACGGCTCTTTCCCATGCACTGGACAATGAATATGGGTCGGGAGAAATTTAGAAAGGAGGTGTCTGACCACCTACCTTTCGTTGCTTCTTTTCGCATCGACCGAAGTCGAGATTAAGGATATTTTTCTAGGGCGGAAGCAATCAACTTTTTCGCAATTACTCTTGACTATAGGAAATTATAGATAGCATGGCTTCTGTGAGAAGAAAGATAAAACGATCTAAACCACTGCCATATCTTTAAAGCCAATTTTCAAATAATCATCTTCCATTTTTGCCCCTGAAGGTTGCAGCGCAGCTAAAGCCTGTGGCAATACTAAATTACGACGATGATTACCAATTCTGACATTTAGCTCATCACCAGTTTTATTAAGCTGAATCTGCTCTTTGGGAATTCCTGGAAGATAGAGCTGGAGGCTATAATTACCCTGCTCTTGAATAATCTTGATTGTGTTTTCCTTATAGTAGACTTGAGTTGGATCTTCCTCTTGGTAGAGAATTTCCTTGAGCTTTTCCAAAGCTTCCATACCACACATTTCAGTCGGAAATAGAGGCGCTTCTTTTACGGGTAAAGGATGGAAGTTGTCGTATATCTCTTGTTTATAGACATCCTGGTTCGCTTTCCAACGCTCAAAGAAAGGATCGTTAACTTCGTTGGGAATGACCCGATTGGCTACAACCATGTCTGTAGCTACGTTATATAAACTTAGGTAAGCATGGGCGCGGAGAGATTCCTTAATTACCATTTTTTCAGGGTTCATCACCAAACGTACCGAAGTCTTGGTGTTATCTGTCAAAACTTTTTCCAAAGCCTCAATTTGTTCGTAAAACTCGTAGGGTGCATCCATCACCTCATTATCTGGCAAGGAGAAACCAGCCAAAGGCTTAAAGAAAGGCTCAACTAGAGGACGTAGCGCCGCCGACATGCCCTGTAAAGGCTTATAAAACCGTCTCATGTACCAACCACCTACTTCGGGGAGACTTAACAGTCTGAGAGCCGTTCCTGTAGGAGCTGAGTCGATGATTAAAATGTCATATTCCCCCTCGTCATAATGGCGTTTCATCCGCACCAAACCAAAGATCTCATCCATCCCTGGTAAAATTGCGAGTTCTTCCGCCTGTACACCATCTAAACCCCTTGCCTGTAAAACCTGAGTAATATAGCGCTTGACCGAACCCCAATTACCTTCTAGTTCCCTAAGAGCATCAAGTTCTGCACCCCAAAGATTCGGACGTACCTCGACGGGATCGTGTCCGAGTTCCAGATCAAAACTATCTGCCAAAGAGTGAGCAGGATCGGTGCTGAGTACTAATGTCTTGTGACCCAATTCAGCACAGCGTAAGCCAGTAGCCGCAGCGACAGAAGTTTTACCTACGCCACCTTTCCCCGTCATTAAAATTACACGCATCTTAATAATTTAAATCCTAAATTTAAAATATTTACATTCCTTAACTTTATTGTGACGCTTTTTTGCCCCAAAAGAAATTCTGACGCAAAACTGACCAGGGAGAAATATGCCAATAGTCAACGTGAGCAGAGATGAGATTAGCTTCATTTACCTTAAGCTCACTCTTGCCAGGAATCGATAAGCGAGGTTGCCATGGTAGAGGAGAAGTCATGTTTAACGTCCACTCAGTCTTAATCAGTTCACCCGATTGTTCCAGACTATGGACTTCCATCTCAATATCGCTAAAAAAATCTTGCAGAAAGCCGATCATGTCGCGATATTTCTTAACTCCGCGAAATTCATTCAGCGGATCTTTAAAATAAACATCCTCGTCATAAATATCATAAGTTTGGTTCTCTGGAAATCTTTCATAGTCTCTCCTGAGAATTGCCGTCAAATCTTGCTGCTCACTATCAATTGCCAATTGCTTCTCACTCATCTACTACCTTTTACCTCTTATTTCTTACCTACTACCTACTACCCACTTAAACCTCAACTTCCGACCACAAACGTTCCAATTGCGCTTTCCAAGCTGCTAGAAACTGTTCTCGCTGTTCAGGATCTTGATCTACTCCACCCATGACACCTTCTTGGTAAAAGCGATCAATGGTTTGATAGGTTGATTCCAGGCTTTGCCCTTGGGCTTTAGCTGCCTTGACAATTTGTAAAATTTGTTTTTCAATTAGCTGATTAAAGGAGGATGATAGACCTTTGGCGACTAAAGTTAAGAGTGAGGAGATCGCACTTTCTAAGTCTTCGGGAGTTAAACTTTCCAGGCGGTGATGAAATACTCCCCAAAGCACATTTTGATTCAGGGCATAGCGGACTTCTTGAGTTTGATCGAAGTTATCGGTTAATAGCTGGGGTAGCAAAGATTGTGCTTCTGCTTCACTAGCAATGGGGGAAAGTAATCTGAGCCAGCTACGATCTTCTGAGAGAATAACTAGCAGATGTATTTGAGAATTTTTAATTTGCCAGGCTTCCTCGACATCATGGTTGATGTCTTCATTGGGAAACAGGCGATCAAGAAGAGATGATATATCCGCTATATTCATTACTAGATTAAAATTTTTGAGTTTAAAGCGTCAAAGTTTGACTGTAATTAACTTAAGATTAGTTTAATGTTTTTTTGCACTAGCAGATCCGCAATTCTATAGATCATTCCCCGCTTGCTTGATGAATCAAAACAAGAGACAGCAGCAAATAAAAAATGTTGCCTCGCAGTTAGACCATGATGCCTATCAACTTCACTGTTATTGGATGAACTATGCTTTATGGTTGGCAGGTATCGCCGCAGATTTGGGTGAAGTTCCCGTTGGTGCAGTAATTATTGATCCCCAAGGTAATATTATCGCCACCGCTGTCAATCGCAAGACGAGAGAGCATGATCCTACCGCTCATGCGGAGATTTTAGCTATTCGTGCCGCAACTCGCCGAATAGGTAGTCCCTATCTGACCAACTGTACTCTGTATGTGACTCTAGAACCTTGTCCTATGTGCGCGGGAGCAATTATTCATTCCCGCCTTGGTTTACTGGTTTATGGTGCTGATGACCCAAAAACGGGAGCAATACGTACAGTTATGAATCTTCCCGATAGCTGCTGTTCTAACCATCGTCTACAGGTATTGGCGGGTATTAAAGAAGTTGCCTGTCGTCAACAATTAGAAACCTGGTTTACTCGTCAGCGATGAAGAGAGGAAGAAGACAAAAATCAATTAAAACAACCATGATCAGGATAAATGCTCGATCGCCTGGTCTAAATGCTCTTTGGTATGAGTTGCCATTAAAGATAGTCTAATACGGCTTGTCGGTACGGTTGGAGGGCGAATTGCAGGGGCAAAGATACCCGCATCGCTGAGTTTCTGAGACTGTTCTAAGGCGGCTTCAGGGGAGTCCAGATTGATACAAAGGATAGGCGATTCTGAGGGGAATAGTTCTAAATCGGCAAGCTGCTGCTCAAGATAGTTAATGTTATGCCAAAGCTGTTTTCTTCTTTGGGGTTCTTGCTTGACAATTTCGATCCCCTTGATGGCGGCGGCGGTATCGGCAGGAGATAAGCCAGTCGTATAGATCCAAGTTGCCGCACGATTACGCAAGAAGTCGATTAATTCAGCACTACCAGCAACATATCCCCCCAAGCTACCTAAAGCCTTACTGAGAGTGCCAATTTGAATTAGCGGTTTTCCTGTACAGTTAAAATATTCAACGCAACCAGCACCTCCATTACCCAGTACACCCGTAGCATGAGCCTCATCTACCAATAGCATACACTCAAATTCGGCAGCGAGCGCCATTAACTCGGACAAAGGACATAAATCCCCATCCATACTAAACACGCTATCTGTAGTAATTAAACAGCGACGGTATGAACTGCGATGAGTGATTAATTTCTCTCGTAAGTCTGCTACATCATTATGAAGATAATCAATTGCTGTTGCACCGCTTAAGATTGCACCTTTTTTGAGACTGGAATGGTTATAGATATCTCCGAGAATTAAATCTCGTTGCCCAATTAATGCGGCGATAGTACCTAAATTAGCCAAATAGCCCGAACTAAATACGAGGGCATCTTCTGTCTGCTTCAAATTGGCGATCGCAATTTCTAATTCCCGATGTAGTTCTTTGTGTCCACTCAATAGCCGTGAACCTGTACTACCAGTACCATAAGCCTGGGTTGCCGCTACCGCCGCTGCTATCAACCGCTGATCTCCCGCCAAACCTAAATAATCATTACTGGCAAAGTTAATTACAGGCTTACCAGCTAATTCTACTACTGCTCCTGGTTTACCAGCGATCTCTTTAACCGAGCGATACCAGTTAGCACGATGAATTGTGTCGAGGGATTTATTGAGCCAACTGTAAGCATTTGACATTTAACATTGAGCATTAAGCATTTAACATTTATATTCATTCCCAATCAGAAACTTAGGTACAAGGATACTATTTATAATTCCCTAATCCCCAGTCCCCAGTCCCCAGTCACCCGAAACGGTAAAAAAAAGCGATAACCTACCTTTATCGTAAGTTATCGCCTGTTAGTTATTTTGATTGATATTTATCGATTTTATAGTTTCGGCTGATTAATCTTATCGGCGACGAGAATCAACTGTCGCTACTGCCACTGGCTTGCCTAAATACAGTACGGCAAACAACGCTAGTACATGTATCGACCAATGAGCAATTACTAGACCCCAAATTAAACATATGATGGACATTCCCACAGCTAGCAAGGCAAAAATATCATTATCTGTGCGGAGATAGATAAAAATACTAGCCAGAGAAGCGACAAGCAAGAGAATGGGAAACATAAGTTTTTCCTGATTTTTATAGAAGGTCGCGATCGCCATGAATCAAATAAGCAAAGTAATAAATTAAACTTATCATTTTCATAACAGTTGTTTATCTGTTATTTAATCTAACGCACGATCCCTGGAGAAAGAAGCGATTGATGAGGAATACACCGATATTGTTAGAGTTCTTTACATAACTTCAACTTCTATGTGTCTTTTTAAATTCGTGGTCGATAACTAAAGACTA
>JBCCNG010000277.1:0-6118 GCA_039025955.1 Cyanobacteria bacterium P01_C01_bin.72
ATACTGCTCAACCGTATAATCATCATATCCTGCGGTCACGGGTAGGGCAGGAAGGCGATCGCATCCCTGAATACCATCTACATCGTATTGACTAACAATTTCGACAATTATCTCCAGCATAAACTGCTGCACTTGAGGATGGAAACCGTTCATCCAGGTTAGACTACCATGTCTTACTCTAGCGAGATCGCGATCTAAAGCTTGCCAGTGAGGATAGCCTTGGAGAATGTGTCCACCATCAGCCAAATGAGAAGCGGCAAAACCATATTCTAGCCAGGGAATAACCTTGATCTGTCGCTGCTGTGCGGCGGTAACTATTTCTGCGAGAGGATCGCGCTGCTGTTGCTGATAAAACGGATCTATTACTGGCAGGGCATATTGACTCATCACCTGACTGGGATAGAGAGTGTAACCCCGATTCCACACTACGGGAAAAATGACGTTAAAACCATAAAAGCTCAGGAAATCCAGCGCCTCAACAATATTTTGCCGAGACTCCAAAACTCTGCTATGGGGACGGTTGGTAATCCAGACACCGCGTATTTCTGACATTAGCGACTACCAAAATATACTGCTGCGATCGCAATTAAAACTAAGAGAAACAAAGGAACTAATAAATTTATTGGCTCGATCATGACTATAGTCGTACAAAATTAGATATTAGGACAAGCTAATGTATTCTCTCGTAAGGATAAGGGATGAGGGATAAGGAATGTCCTAAAGCGATCGCCTTTTTGGTGATTTTTTCTTACTTAATGCTGATACTCAGATCACAGTTCTCATACTTTGCAGTTGGTTAAACTTGATTCACGAGTTTACCGTATAGAAGTGATGCCAGAGACACCAGATTCGATGAAAAGTAGTGTGATTCGGAAACAAACATTAACTAGATCGAGACATCACTACCGACCTATATCTTCCTCAGAATTCTTTTTAACTTTAGTTTTAACAGTCTTTATCGGAGTTGGAATCTTTGTTGCCAGCACGATTAACGAGCGGCACAGTAATACTAGTAATCAGACTCAGTTAATAGTTACCAGAGTAAACAGCTAGAAATTACTCAATAAAACCCTTTTCCTGTAAGATGCGCTCAATTTTAGCTCGGTGCTGCGCTTCCCACTGTTCTAAAGTTTCTGAAGACTCTTTTTTTGTCCTGGCTAGGGCAATTTCATAGACAGCATCTTGCTTCTCAGCAGGAATTACGGCAATTCCTTCCTCATCCGCGACAACAATATCCCCTGCTGCAACTGTTACTCCACCACAGACAATTGGCTGATTCAAGCTTCCCAAAGTTTCTTTTACTCCAGGTTTCGGTATCACACCCCTAGCAAATACAGGAAACTGAGCTTCTCGCACTTCTGCTACATCGCGAATTACACCATCGACAACAAAACCAGCAATTCCTCTTTTTTGGGCGATCGCACAAACATTACCGCCAGATACAGCATAGTCTAAACTCCCCGACTCAACCACAATCACCGAACCAGGTGCAGCACGATAAATCGCCCCATGAAGCATCAAATTGTCCCCTGGATGACATTTAACCGTGTAGGCAATACCGGCAATGCGAGGAATCGGTTGCCATACAGCTTTAATTCCCAGATCCATAAACTGTTCTCTAGGTAAAGCATCTGCATAGGCGGTGGGTGATATTGCTCTAAATTGCTCAATCTTGCTCATTTTATTGTCAGTTACGATTACTTTTCAAATAAAGACTCACTGTTTAATGATTAATATTAAATGCTCAATGCTTAATGCTTAATGTTCTAATGTTTAATGCTCAAACTCGCGCATTCCCTTGCGCCTTTCGGCGATATGCGGAGCGGTATCCTTTAGGACGCGGGGTCGCTCGTCAATGTTCAATGTTAAATTATTGCGATGCACCACAGTATCGGCACTGTCATAACCTAAGATAGAAGCGATCGCCGTGGAGTGATGCCCTTTTATGCGCTCAATTTCACCGTTGCTGTAGTTAACTAAACCACGACCCAATTCTATACCTTGGCGATCGCAAAGCTGTACCGCATCAGTAGCCGAAAATTCTCCCTCAACCTGAATAATTCCCGCAGGTAGTAGAGACTTACCCATAGTTGTGACCGCCTTAACTGCGCCACTATCTAAATATAGTTTACCCATCGGCACTAAACCGTAAGAAATCCAACGTTTGCGCGCATTATCTGTCTGGGGTTGGGGTTCAAACTGAGTACCCAAGTCTTTTCCTTGCAGAATGGCTATAATATCCTGCGGTCGTTTTCCCTGAGTAATAACGGTTCTAACCCCTGTCCCTGTGGCGATACGGGCGGCTGCGAGCTTGGTTGCCATGCCTCCTGTACCCCACTGCGAGCCACTCGATCCTGCGTCAACCTGAAGTTGATTGAATTCCTCGCTGCTAACTAACTTGATCGGTTGAGCATCGGCAGCAGTCTTGGGATCGGCAGAATACATGCGGTCAACATCAGTCAACAGAAACAGCCAGTCAGCCTGGACTAGGCTAGCGACTAAAGCCGAAAGAGTATCATTATCGCCAAACTTTAATTCATCTACCGCTACAGTATCATTTTCATTTACAACAGGAATTATCCCTAAATCTAATAGCTCTTGAAAGGTATTAGAAACATTAACGTAGGAATTACGGTCAACTAACTCCCTGCGGGTTAATAGTACCTGAGCGATCGCCTGCTGTAAATTGCTAAACAAATCGTCGTAGATTCGCATTAATCGTCCCTGTCCTACCGCCGCCACAGCCTGTTTTAAAGCTATCTTGCGAGGTCTCTCCGTTAAGTTTAGTCTGGCACATCCAACCCCCACTGCACCAGAAGTAACCAGGATTACGCGATGCCCCTGAGAGCGTAAATGGCTCAGAGTTTCCACCAAAGAAGCAATAGTAGCGATCGCAATCTGTCCTGTGGGCTGAGTGAGGCTAGAAGTACCAATTTTGACGACGATAGTTGAAAACTGATTGCTCATTGACTAACTATGATTAACTTATTACCTATTGGCTTGAGGTATCTAAAGAACAAAATCAGCTTGGATAATGAACTATTTGCATCAATTTAATCTTTAGTTTGCATCACAAACCCTGCCAAGTGTCTTATGCTACCAGTATCACCAAAAAATAAAATAATAATAAAGATTAGTTTTTGATTTCAGGGTGATTTTCCAGACTGAAATTTTAGTAACTCAAATTTAGCAACTTAATCTTAGTGTGAGAGTAGCGATCGCGTGACCTATATTAAACCAGAAAACTTAGCGAATCAATTGTCTTCAGTGCCAAAAACTTCAGTACAAAAAATTCTTGACCAAGGATACGAGGCAGTACAGAGACAAAACTGGCTTGAAGTTAGTAACCTGCTGAAAGAATTACCTCAAGGCAAATCTAAAGGAAAAACGAAGCAATTTAGCTTAGAACCTACAGAGTGGCAAAAGGCATTTGACTTAGCCCAAATGATGCTGATTCAGGCAGATTTTCAACACAAATGGGAAATTAGCAAAGTATTTCCCCTGCTAGGTCAAAAAATAATTCCGCCCCTCAGTAGTTTAGCTTTAGATCAGACAGCCGAAGGGGAAGTGCGCTGGTTTAGCTGTCAGATTCTCGGTCACTTTCCTGAACAGTCAGTTTTACTTACTTTGGTACAGTTGCTCCAGCAGTCTGACGATAGTGAACTAATTGAGATTGCTGGCAAAACTTTAATCAAAATTGGCGATCGCGCTATTGATTCTCTAGTTGAATTAAAATCTCAACCTGAATACGCTTTATTAGCAGTCAAGTCTCTGTCTTATATTCGCACTACTGCTACTATTGAACCTCTTTTAGCTGTAGCTACTGATGAAAAAGCTGAATTACGCAGAATTGCCATTAATGCTTTAGGTAGCTTCCATGATCAGCGTATAGCTCCCGTATTAATTGCTGCCTTGCAAGATAAAGCTAGTATTGTCCGCAAAGAAGCAGCGATCGCACTCGGTTTTCGTCCCGATCTCTGTCAAACAATGAATTTAGTTCAACACCTACAACCCCTACTATACGATTTGAATCTAGAAGTATGTCGTCAAGCAGCTATTTCTTTGGGCAGAATGCAACAACAAACGGCAGTAAAAGCGCTATACGAAGTCTTACAGTCCGACACCACTCCTATAAGTCTCAAATCAGATTTAGTCAAAGCTTTAGGCTGGAGTAAACAAAGTTCGGCAATTATTTATCTCAAACGAGCATTAACTAGCGCCAGCGGAATCATAATCCAAGAAATAGTCACAATTTTAGGTCGGATCACGACACCAGAATTAAAGTCAGAATCAGCCCAGGCATTAATTAACTTTTGGCAACAGCGAGATTCCTTATCCCCCGACCTGAGACAGACTCTTGCCACCTCTTTAGGGGAATTAGGCGATCGCTCTGCTCAACTAATATTAGAACAACTGGCACAAGACAGCGATCGCAAAGTCAAGCTTCATGCGATCGCCGCTTTGAAAAAGTTATCAATAATTAATAATGAACCATGAACTCAATAATTAGTCTTACTCTCCAATAGCAAAAGCATAGAAAGCAATTCCTTCGGCGTTATAGTTGGATAAATTATCTTCAATTGACTGTCTTTCGACCTCTGAACCAGTAAAGAAGTGGGCGTTGGTATCTGTATTGAGGAAACGGTAAATCGGAATTGTGCCAGCTTGTTCTTCGGCAAAGGCAAAGAAGGACTGATCTTCGTCAATTGAATAGTTATCGAGATTATTTTCAATAAAATCTAGTTCATTCTCCGAGGTGGTATATAGATAAGCCCCCGTATCCTGATTTAATAAGCCAACTACTTCCTGGGCGTTAGAATCTCCAGTCAAAGGATCGACAGTTCTATAGGTCGCTGTTTCCGCAATATAGTCTGGCTGACTAGATTCTAATTCTGCTCTTTCTGACTCAGAGTCAGCATAAAAATGAATTCCTGTATCAGGGTCGAAAAAACGAAATACGCTCGAACCAGGAGTTTCTAGTTCAGGTTCAGGTTCGGGTTCAGGTGTAGCTTCCACTGTTACTAAAAATTCATCCTCTACCGATTCACCTAACAAGTTAGTTGCTTCTACGGTAATAGTCGCCTCGCCACTTTGACCTTCTAAGTAATCTAGAACCAATTCGTCCTCGACAATAGAAGCCTCAACTAACCCTTCGTTAGAACTGGTTACGCTAAACTCTAATTCATCTTCAGAAATCAAGCTAACGCTTTCTAGAAATACCAAATCTTCTGTATTGATTGGATCGGTAGTCTCAGTTATGGGTAGATTATCGAAAGTGCTTGCGGGGGGGGCATCTCCATCAACAAGACTCAAGCTAGCGATCGCATCAATCACCTCTAAATTTTCTTCATCTAAAACCTGACCAAATACAGTGAAACCGCCATTTTGATTATCGAGGTTCTCTGAATTATCAGCGAGATTAAAAAACCATTGATTAGTAGCACTGTCAGGATCTCCCCCCAACTTTGCCATGGCAATTGTGCCTCTAAGGTTAGATCTTTCCTCACTAAATTCATTATCGACAGGATCATCCGCATCAATCTCGGTTATGAGCGAGTCGGTAACTTCAAACCCCCCACCTTGAATGATAAAACCAGGAATGGAGCGATGGATAATCGTATCGTTATAATCCCCATCTTCAACATAACTGAGGAAATTTGCCACCGTTGCTGGCGCACCTACTCCTTCTTGATCGAATAGCAAAACATCGGCTATGCCACCATCATTGACATTTTCCGCAAATTGAAACCTTGCTATCTGACCTGTAGTCGAGGGATCATCAAATATCACTGTCAGGTCAAACGTTGTCCTAGCATCGTTTTCCGCAACTGTTAGATCGTCAATTTGTTGCGTAACTAAAGGAGTAACCATAGATATCTTGAATAGAACAGATTGATTGATATTTCGCTTCTAATTTAAACTAGCCAGTTAATAATTGGTAGAAATTTTGATTAAGTGGTCGGTCGTAAGTCTTTAAAATAATTGTCTGCGATCACTATCGAGAAGAAGTTACCGAATATAAACATCCTGTCTTTGGTTCTCTTCCTGCTGAATACTTAGAGCTGATTTCGTAACAAGCTAAAATCTTCATATAATAATTGTTTTCTCAAATTAAAAC
>JBCCNG010000278.1:0-6062 GCA_039025955.1 Cyanobacteria bacterium P01_C01_bin.72
AAGATTTAAGCATACTGTGATTGCTGATAGCTTCTTGGGAATTACCGAGCGGAGAAGATTTATTAGTTTGGTTTTGGGTTTAAGAGGACAGGAGATTCAAGAATATATTACCTACCTGCAAAACGCCATTACCGAATCTCCCCTGCAAAAAGCCGATGGTGTCCTCTTACCGCTTAAAATGAGTGTTGGAGGAGTTGTGGTTGATCCCACAGACGTAGTAGACAGTCGCTACATTCTCAAGCTGGCAGAACAAAACTTAGAAAAATCTTTAGGGCAGGGTAAAGGTTTAGTGGAAATATCGGAAGTTAATCTCAAATCTCTCTAGTTTGGTGGTAATAGTTTAGGCAGACAATAGCGATCGCGAATTTTGCTTATGAATTCTGACCCTGAAAATCTGGTCAACATGGCTGATAACGAAGCCGAGGAAAATAAATTAGACGCATCTGATTTTGAGCAGATCGAGGGTCTAATCGATCTCTTGGTAGAAGAAGAAGAAACACCTGCTGCTGACGCTGCGTTAGCAGTGCCGACGACGGATTCTGAGCCATCTACCGCAGCTAACGTCTTACCTCCCCCAGATAGCGGCAAAGACTTTAATTTTCTCGAACAGAATTTAGCAGTATCGACCCAATCTGAATCCGATTCTCAGCCCCAGAACACAGATATCGAGGCAGCAATTCCCAGTGAACCCCATGAACCTCAAACTGTTGTAGAAGGAACTGTAGAAGAAGCGGTTAAGCAGCAAGCCGCGCCAGAAATGACAAGTGAGACGATTGAGCAGGTAGAGGCAATAGATACCCATAATGCTGCCCCAGAAGATTTAGCGGCGGCGGTTAATAGTTTAATTCCTTTAATTGTGGGACTGTTGGAATTTAAGCTGGATCATTCGCGAGAGGGCATAATTCAAACCATCAGACCAATACTCGATCGCCTTATTGCGGAAAGGACTGCAGAAGACTCACCCAAAATGGCAGCAGCGATCGCCCGAATTTTGCCAGCAGCGATCGCTGATGAAATTAAAGCCCATCCCCAGGCGATCGCCAAAGCGATCGCCCCTGAGATAGCCCTTTCGATTAGGGAACAGATTACTCTGGACGAAGCAGCAATCCCCCAGACTTTAGGGCCAGAAATGGGTCGAGCCATCAAAGCTCAGATTGAATCGGAAAAAGATGCCATGGTCGATGCTCTCTACCCTGTGATCGGCAGCACGATCGCTAAATATATGGTGGAGGTAGTTCAGGATATTAACAGCAAGATTGAAAAGACTCTCAGTCCTGAAGGGATTCGGCGTAAGCTGCGAGCAAGAATGCAGGGGGTATCTGAGGCAGAACTGATTTTTAAAGAGTCGATTGGCTTTCGAGTACGGGCAATATTTCTGATTGATAAGAATTCGGGTTTGGTGATTCAAGAGATCCAAATTCCTGGGGAGAAGCGTCTCGATTCTGACATGCTGGCAGGAATGTTAACGGCAATTCGCAGTTTTGCTAATGACTGTATTGCATCGGGTTCAGAACTTGACTCCATTGATTATGGAGACTGGCAGATCCCGATTGAGGTGGGAGGATACTGCTATCTGGCGGTTATTGTGGCGGGAGAACCACCCAAAGAGTTCATTACCAAAATTCGTCGGGTTTTGGGGGAGATAATTCTCGAACACGATGACGCAATTCAAAATTTTAACGGCAATTTGGCAGATGTGCCTTTAGGAATTAAGCACAAGTTAGAGCAGCTAATTGAGGTTGAGACAGACAAACCCAAAAAGTCATCGTCGATACTCCTCTGGCTGTTAATTTTTATTCTGGGTTTAACTGTAATTCCCTGGGGAGTGAGCAGCTATCGTGCCAGGGTTGCCCACCAGATCGAGCAGTACGCAGCGATTCAATTAGATGCCACCCCTGAAATATCTGTCTATCGGCTAGACTCCGAGGTGAAGCAAGGTAAGTTAATTGTCAGGGGTCGAGTTCCCAGTAACGACCTGCGTGATCGCGCCCAGGCTGTAGTCCAGAAGATTGCTCAACAGCATCAGCTTCAGGTAGATAATCAAATTACGACAGTTAATGTTCCTCTTGATCCCAATGTAACTAGGGGAGAAATTCAAAGACTAACCAATTTATTCAATCAGCAGCCTCAAGTATCAATTGAGACGGTTTATCAAGCAAACATCCTTACTGTGAAGGGGTTTGTCTTAGAAGAATCAACACGCCAAACAATAGGCGAGACATTTAGTCAGATACCAGGGGTAAAACAGGTCGTGTTTAACTTAGCACCTCAGTTACCGATGGTAAAACAGCGAATTTACTTTAGATCTGGTGCAAGTACGCTAGATTTTGCCGACAACTTTATTAATATTAATGCGGTTAAAGATGTCTTGCAGCGCCATCCTCAGCTACATTTAAAGTTAATCGCTCATAGTGATGGTATTGGTTCATCTAAAATAAATCAGGAATTGAGTAAGAAGCGCTGTCAAAGTGTCAAGACTGCCTTAGTAGCCAGAGGAATTGCCCCTCAAAGATTAACTAATAGCTGTGACTCTCTGCTTTTAGCAAAAAACAAGGATAATGATCGAGCGGCATGGTTAAAACGATATGTTAGTTTTGAGCCATTTATGCCCCCGAATTCCTCTCAGTAGATATAAATTTATTAATGTCCACAATTACCCAAAAAATTTGTTTACTAGGAGATTTTAATGTCGGTAAAACTAGCTTAGTGCGTCGTTTTGTAGAAGATAAATTTAGCGATCGCTATCTCTCTACTGTCGGCGTAAAAGTATCTCGTAAACTGGTCAGGGTGAGGACAGATAAGAATATTCACCAGCTCAACCTGCTGCTTTGGGATCTAGAAGGCAACACTAAGTTTAAATCGATTACTCCCAGCTATCTCAAAGGAGCAAGTGGTTCAATTATTGTGGCGGACTTAAGCAGGGCTAATACTCTGACAAACTTAGACCAACACCTCCAGCTATTTTTGGAGATAAATCCCACGGGAAAAGTTATCGTCGCTCTCAACAAAGCCGACCTAATTCCTGCTGAAAAATTAGCCAAGCTAAAGGAAAACTACCAGTCTCAAAGCTTGCCCGAAACTATTAATGTTTATACTACTTCGGCAAAAACGGGCAATTGCGTCAACGCCATGTTTCAAGAAATGGCTCAGGTGCTAGCTCCTACTGATTAGGCACAGAGATGCCAATTCCTGCTGCCCCAAACTCGGTTACGGTTTTGAGGGAGAGTTCGTGGGTGGCGAGCGCCCGCAAAATATCCATCGGCACGGTTAGATGCTGCGCTCCCGCGGCTAAGGTAGCTGCGGCTTCCTGGGGAGATTTGATACTGGCGGCTAAAATTTCCGTTGGGCTATCCTGTAAAATCTCTGCCATGGAGTGCACGAGAGTAATGCCGTCTCCTAATAATCTTGTGGCACGGTTGACATAGGCGATCGCATATTTTGCCCCTGCTTCCGAAGCAACTGCCGCTTGAGCAGGACTATAAATCGCCGTGACGGAACAGGGAATTTCTCTGGCTAGGTGTGCGGTGACGCGAAAACCCAACTCAGTGGCAGGAATTTTTAAAACTAGCTTGCTACCGATTAATTCTGCGGCTCGATGTCCCTCACGGATCATGCTGTCAAAATCTGTGGCACAGAGTTGATAGTAAAGTTCTCCTGGACAGATTGCCGCTAGCTCTTGTAGACAGTCTTCAGGAGTGCGCTCGCTTTTCTTTAATAAAGTGGGATTGGTAGTAATACCCTTGACCCAACCCAGGTTAACAGCGGTTTGCGCCTCTGACAAAATGGCAGAATCTAAATAAATCATTTTTAGTATTCAGTACTTGGTATTTAGCCTCGCAACGGTGAGAGATAATTGCTGCTTGAGAGCAGCGTTTTAGTTGATTTTTAATTCCTTACTCTTGACTCCCAAATTTCAGCCTCTATATTTATTGAAGTAAACTAGAGAAAATAAAAATCCCACTACATGATATTAAGCTGCCAAAGCAAATAAAAACCACGTAGTATATATATTTTGGGGAACGATTCTAGGAGACTATTACACATATGGGCAAAGTAGTCGGCATTGATTTAGGAACAACAAACTCCGTAGTTGCGGTCATGGAAGGTGGCAAGCCGATTGTAATTGCTAATTCAGAAGGAATGCGCACTACCCCCTCTGTGGTTGGCTTTAATAAAGATGGTGAACTAGTTGTGGGACAGCTAGCCAGACGGCAAAGCGTTTTGAATCCTGAGAATACTTTCTACGGTGTTAAAAGATTTATCGGTCGTCAATATGCTGAACTCCAGCCAGAATCGAAGCGAGTCCCCTACACTATCAAGCGTGATGAGCTGGGCAACATTAAGATTCGCTGTCCTAAGCTGAAAAAAGAATTTGCCCCCGAAGAAGTTTCGGCAATGATTTTACGCAAGCTGGCAGAAGAAGCGGAGCGTTACTTAGGAGAAGCAATTACGGGAGCAGTAATTACTGTCCCGGCATACTTTAATGATTCTCAGCGTCAGGCAACCAGAGACGCAGGACGCATTGCAGGACTAGATGTGCTGCGGATTATTAACGAGCCTACCGCCGCCGCATTAGCCTATGGATTGGATCAGCGTCGTCCCCAAACAATCATGGTGTTTGACTTGGGTGGCGGCACATTTGATGTTTCCATCCTCGATATTGGTGATGGAGTATTTGAAGTTAGGTCTACCAGTGGCGATACTCAGCTGGGGGGGAATGACTTTGACCGTCGGATTGTGGACTGGTTGGCAGAAGAATTCTTACGCCAGGAAGGTGTAGATCTGCGCAAGAGCGATCGCCAGGCATTACAAAGACTCACGGAAGCGGCAGAAAAAGCCAAAATTGAACTTTCTAATTTGTCCGTCACCGAAATCAATCTCCCCTTTATTACCGCCACGGAAGATGGTCCTAAGCACATTGAGATCCAGCTCAACCGCGCTAAATTTGAAGAATTGTGTGGTGATTTAGTTAGTCGTTTGCGTCGTCCCCTTAAGCGAGCGATCGCCGATGCAGGCTTAGGTCCAATGGATATCGATGAGGTGGTGCTGGTAGGCGGTTCAACTCGCATTCCCATGGTGCAAGATCTGGTTCGGAGCTATGTGGATCTTGAGCCGAATCAAAATGTTAATCCCGATGAGGTAGTAGCAATCGGGGCGGCGATTCAGTCGGGCATTATGACCAATGAAGTTAAGGATATTCTGTTGCTCGATGTAACCCCACTTTCCCTTGGTTTAGAAGCGATTGGCGGGCTGATGAATAAACTGCTACCCCGCAACACTACGATTCCTGTACGCCGTTCCGATGTCTATTCTACAGGGGAAAATAATCAAACTGTAGTGGAAATCCATGTCCTCCAGGGTGAGCGAGAAATGGCAAACGGCAATAAATCTCTTGGTCGCTTTAAACTCACAGGCATTCCCCCCGCCCCCAGAGGTGTCCCTCAGATTCAGGTATCTTTTGATATTGATGCCAACGGTATTTTGCAGGTAACAGCCAGAGATAAGACCACTGGTAGAGAGCAGGGGATTACAGTTTCGGGCGCTTCTACCCTAAGTGAGTCAGAAATTAGCCGCATGATTGCCGAGGCGGATAAGTTTGCCGAAGAAGATCGTTCCCGAAGAGAAAGAATTGAAAAGCGCAACCGCGCCAAGGCTTTGACCGATCAGGCACAGCGAAAGCTGAAGGAAGTTACCCTCGATTTTGGCAGCCAGTTTGCTAGCTACTATCGTCGTCGCATTGATGTTTTGTGTGAAGAGATTCTTAAAAGCCTCGAACAAGATGATGAAAGAAGTCTCGATCGCGCCGAAGGTGATTTACAGGATACTCTCTATGAGCTAAACCGCGAAGTCAGACTGCAATATGACGATGATGATGATGATGACTTCTTAGGCGCAATTAAGAAAACCTTCCTTGGTGATGATGATGACGATTACATGATTGAAGATCGTTCCTATGATCCTCGTCGCCCAGACTACTATGGCGGCGATCAATATGGTAGAGACCAATATGGTGGCGATCGCAGTGGCTACGGTTATCCTCCCAGTCGTCCTGCGGCTGGTTA
>JBCCNG010000279.1:0-6053 GCA_039025955.1 Cyanobacteria bacterium P01_C01_bin.72
GGTAGAATACCAGCGTTACGCACAGCTATATCAAGATGGAGCAATTTCAGCCTCAGAAAGAGACAGCAGATATCTAACTCTGGCTACGACACAAGAACAGCTAGCCGAAGCTCAAGCCAACCTCAACCGCATCAAATCTTCTCAACAAGAACAACTAGCCGAAGCCAAAGCCACGTTAGACCGAATTGCGGAAGTTCGCCCTGTAGATGTAGCAGTAGCAGAAGCAGAAGTCAGACAAGCTCAAGCAGCAGTTAAAACCGCCCAAGCAGAACTCGATCGCGCCTTTATCAAATCTCCCCAAGCGGGGACGGTAATTAAAACTATGGTGCGTCCAGGGGAAATAGTTTCTAGCGACGAAGGTATTGCCAGAATCGGACAAATAAACCAAATGTATGTCGTAGCCGAAGTTTACGAAAGCGATATTGGCAAAGTAAAAATCGGACAACCCGTAACAGTTACCAGTAGTGCGATCGACGAAAAACTACAGGGAACAGTCGAAAGTATTGGTTTAGAAATCGAAAGGCAAAACGTAGTCAATACCGACCCCACCAGCAATATAGATGCCAGAGTTGTCGAGGTTGAAATCAGACTAGACGAAACATCCAGCCAGAAAGTATCGGGGTTAACTAACTTACAGGTGAACGCCAGGATTGAAATCGGAGGTGGTTAGTAGTTAATAGTTAGTAGTTAGTTGAGGCATTCTTTAAGTATCGTAGGTAGCCATTAAGTTTTAATGTAAATTCTTCGATAGTTGGTTTGAGATTTTCAATTTGTTCCTCTGTCAACAAATTACGAGTATATGCTCTTCTCAGCCAATGCCTCGTCTCATTCAATGAACCTCTAGCAATCCGAACGAAACGCTGACTGTCTCTGTAACTATAGCGTCCATTACCCTCTGCGATATTAGCCCCAATGCTATCGGCAGAACAAACTATCTGCTTTCCTACCGTATCTTTCTCAAAATACTGCCATTTATTGACGATATTCCATATTTCATCTGCCAACTTTTCAGCCAACTGATAAACTTCCAACTTCTCGAAATTAGACTTTTCCAAATTCCCAATCAACAACTAACAACTAACAAACAAAATGTTCAAATCACTAAAAGACCGCACCCCTCTGGGTTGGCTACAGCTTAAGCACGACAGAATGAAGATGCTTACCGCACTGGCGGGGATTGCCTTTGCAGACATCTTGATGTTTATGCAGTTGGGGTTTAAAGATGCTTTGTTTACTACCAATACCCAATACCCTCGATTGGTGGATGGAGACATTATATTACTTAGTACTCAAGCTGCTAATTTCAACGAACTATATACTTTTCCGCGACGACGACTTTATCAAGCAATGGATGTACCTGGAGTAGAATCGGCAGAACCTGTTTACATTGGTTCTCTCAGATGGCGCAATCCTCAAACTAAAGAGAAAACTTCGATGATGGTGGTGGGATTCGATCCAGAACGCCCCGCTTTTAATTTACCCGAAGTTAATCGTCAGTTAGATAAAGTCAAAATTCCCGACACGGTGTTATTCGATCGCGCCTCCAGAGGAAAATATGAAGAGGCAATTGCTCAAATTGAAGCAGGTATACCCGTAACTACCGAAAGCGATCGCACTACCGTAACTATTGGCGGTTTATTTGAAGTAGGGGCATCTTTTGCCGATGATGGGGCATTGATGACGAGCGATTATAACTTTCTGCGTTTGTTCCCCAGAAGAGAACAGGCAACGGTTAGCTTAGGCATTATCAACCTCGAACCAGGACAAGATCCCGTAGCAGTCAGACAGGCTTTAAACGCCCATCTTTCTGAAGATGTCGAGGCATATACTCACGAAGAATATGTCGAAAAGGAAGTAGCGTATATTCAAAATCGTTCTCCCATTGGTTTTGTATTTACCTTAGGTACAACAATGGGCTTTATTGTCGGTATTGTAATTGTCTATCAGGTTCTCTCTACCGACGTAAACGACCACATGGCAGAGTACGCCACTTTCAAAGCAATGGGCTATAAAAATTCTTACCTGCTGTTCGTGGTGCTTGAAGAAGCTCTAATCTTATCTCTGGCTGGATTTATTCCCAGTACGATTTTGGCGGTAGGACTGTATCAATTGACCGCAACAGCCACGGCTTTACCGATTGTAATGCCTGCATCGAGAGCAATTACGGTTCTGATTCTGACTATCGTTATGTGTGGTATTTCAGGTGCGATCGCAACACGCAAACTTCAATCAGCCGATCCTGCGGATATTTTTTAAAAACCTCTTAGTCATTAACGACTAACGACTAACAACTAACCATGAACAATCAACCAGTAATCAATATTAAAAACCTCGACCATTCCTTTGGTAAAGGGGAACTGCAAAAGCAGGTTTTATCTGACATCAACTTAGAAATAGATCGCGGTGAAATTATCTTAATGACGGGTCCTTCGGGTTCGGGTAAAACTACTTTATTGACCCTAGTTAGCGGATTGCGATCGCCCCAAACGGGAAGCTGCAAAATTCTAGGAAAAGAACTCTGTGGGGCGAGTCCGGCAGAATTAGTCAAAGCCAGACGCAACAATGGCTACATCTTCCAAGCGCATAATTTACATTTCAGTTTAACTGCTGCCCAAAATGTACAGATGGGTTTGGAGGTACACGGCAAATATTCCAAGACGGAAATGCGAGATCGCGCTGTAGCAATGTTAGAGGAGGTGGGTTTGGCAGATCGGGTTGATTACTATCCTGATAAATTATCTGGAGGACAAAAACAGCGGGTGGCGATCGCTCGTGCCTTGGTTGCTCGTCCTGCAATTGTTCTAGCCGATGAACCCACCGCAGCTTTGGATAGTAAATCGGGAAGAGATGTGGTCAATATTATGCAGAAGCTGGCTAGAGAACAGGGTAGCACCATTCTTTTAGTTACCCATGACGATCGCATCCTCGATATTGCTGATCGCATCGTTCATATGGAAGACGGCAGATTGGTCAACAACTCGGTCGAGCAAGCAGCGTAGATTTTGTTTCAAAAAAACATTAATTAACCAAAAATTATAATTATTAGCTACAAGCTCGGACGCGACGCAAAGCTAGTTTTTCAGTTTCAAAAGCGATCGCATGACAAATCTTGCGAACCTCAAAAATACAAAACTCCACGATAGAGCAGATTAGTTTTCAGGCAATATTTTTACGCAACTATTTCAATTAATTCAAAGAATTACTACCGCAAATAAAGGAGTGATGAGTGAACGGTTCTATAAAAAAGTGGTTTATTCGAGTCTTTAGCCTGGCTGTAATTTTTACTACAGGCAATGCAACCATAGCTAATGCTAGAGAAATAGCCCAAAATTCAAATTTAGATATTATCAAACCCCCCCAGCAACCAATTACCAATACAGAAAAGCTTAACCCCAGTCCAAATCCTCTATCATTGCCGACTCAACCTGAAGAAGTTGAGGTGGATATTCAAGAGCCAATTACCTTACAACAAGCTATTGAGTTATCCCTAAAAAACAATCGGGAAATACAAGAAGCCAGAATTCAGGTAGAGCGATCGCAAGCTGCTGTCCGAGAAGCTAAAGCAGGACTTTTTCCAACTCTAGATCTAGGTAGCGGATTAAATTATGGCAACGATGCTTTTCTTGATGGTGCAACCGAACAAAGCATTGACGATCGCGCAGAAGAATTACAGTCAGACAATCCCGATCTATCAGATGATGAAGCCAGAGACATAGCTGAAGATGATTTTACCGACACTAGCTCCAGCAGCTTTGAATTCAATACTGACTTGACCTTAAGCTACAACATTTATGATGGCGGTTTTCGAGGTGCAAATATTCGCTCTACTCAAAAAGAACTACGCACTGACGAGCTAAACTTAGAAGTTGCAGTCGAACAGGCTCGCTTTGAAACTTCAAGAGATTATTACAGCCTACAAAATAGTGATGCCCAAGTTGAGATCGAACGAGCAGCAGTAGCAGATGCCACGCAAACCTTCAAAGATGCTCAACTGCTGGAAAGATCGGGTTTAGGGACAAATTTTGAAGTTTTACAAGCAGAAGTAGAACTAGCTCAAGCACGACAAAGACTAAATATTGCGATCGCTAACCAAAATATTGCTCGGCGACAGTTAGCAGAAACTTTAAGCATCAGCCACAATTCAGATTTAGCTACTGCTGATGCTATTGAAGAGGCTGGGGTTTGGGAATTATCTTTACCAGAAAGTATTGTCACCGCATTCCAAAATCGGGCTGAATTAGAGCAGTTTTTACTCCAAAGAGAGATCGGCGAGGAACAACGCACGATCGCTCTATCTCAAACTAGACCAACAGTTAGTGCTTCTGCTAGCTATGGAGTAAGCGATGATTTTGAAGATGACTTCGATATAAGCGATGAATATGTTGTGGGTCTAAATCTGCAATGGCGGCTATTTGATGGTGGTGCTGCTCGTGCAGGAGCAAGACAGTCAGAAAAAGATATTGAAATTGCCGAAACTCAGTTTGCAAACCAACGCAACCAAATTCGCTTTGCTGTTGAGCAGGCTTTTTTTGGCTTGGAATCTAATCAGAAAAATATTGCTACTGCCACTCAAGAGGTGGAACTAGCAGAGAAAAGTTTACGTTTGGCTCGGCTACGCTTTCAAGCTGGTGTGGGGACTCAAACCGATGTTATTGATGCCCAAACAGAATTGACTACTGCTCGCGGAAACTTAGTAGCTTCGATTGTTGACTATAACCAATCTTATGTTGACTTAAAACGACAAGTTTCTAATGTTCCTGACAACAGTTTACAAGATTTGCCATGAGTTGCTGCCTTGAAAAAACCTTTAACTAGCAAAATGATTTATTTCTGAAAATTATGACTATCAACTTTTACAAATTAGTTTTTCAAAAAAGCAAATTATTAATTGACTGTGGATCGAAAAAATATAATTTGACGAAAAAACTAAGTAAGACAACTTTTTTTATCGCTATACTATTACTTCTGAATATATTAATGTTGCCTCTAAATGCTCAGAGCCAACCAGACAATAATTCTGAAGATCCCCAAAGAGAAACTTCACCATCCCAATCTTCGTCAGATAAGCCAAAGAAGAGCGATCGCATCAATTATGTTGGCATCGGTGGAGCTATTGGTTTGGAAGATGCAGGGGGAACAGCACTAGGAGAAGGCGGTTTTTCAATTTTAGGACGCTTTTCTCTTACCGATCGTTTCTCGATTCATTCATCATCAATTATTAGTGGCGACAATCTTATATCCATCGCTGCAACTGCTGGAGTGTCAATTAAAAATAAGGAAACAGGAAGAACGATAGTGTTTCCCTTTGTTGGTGCTGGAATATCTGCGGATACAGAAGATTTTAATATAGACCCTGTAGTAACTAGTGGAGTTGATGTTCCTATAAATCAATTGATAACTGGAACGGCGAGAGTTAATGCCAATTTCGGCGATGAAACCGATATAGGAATTTTACTGGGGGTAGGGATAGATTTTAGGAAATTATTTTAGGTCTTTTTCAGAGTCAACAACAATGATTTTTCAGTTTTATACTTACGCCAATACATCGCCTAATTTTCTGAATCATAAAATAATTACATCCCAACTTTATTCGATAATTCGCTTTTGTGCGGTCGCTTTAGTTACCTGTTTGCTAATAATTTTGTGGCAGCCTTCAGCCTGGGGAAAAGTTCCCTTTGCTACAGAAAACGGCAGCACTAATAATCGACCTACTTTAGAAGTAGTGCGATACGGTAACATTGAGGTCGCTTGGGTAGAGTCTCCCCTAGACAAAAAAAAGTTATTTCAGGTTGCTGCACCGACGGTAATAGATCGCACTAACCTACAAGGGAATCAAATTCCTGTAGAGATTAGAGCCGAAAATATCGAAGCTCTGTTGTGGCTAGAAGTCACTAGACTTAGAGGCAACGTATTTAACAAAATATTTAAGGCAGAGTCAGTCGAAACTTCTACCGAGCGATCGACTCAAGTTGTTACCGCTACTCTCA
Organism: Cyanobacteria bacterium P01_C01_bin.72; assembly: GCA_039025955.1. Lineage (GTDB taxonomy): Bacteria > Cyanobacteriota > Cyanobacteriia > Cyanobacteriales > Xenococcaceae > Waterburya. The sequence goes on from JBCCNG010000279.1 coordinate 5,988, forward strand.
AAAATACCCCCGTAGTACAAATCAAAAACTCTAATAGTTCCCGTCCTCGAACTATTGCTACGGTTA
>JBCCNG010000280.1:0-6045 GCA_039025955.1 Cyanobacteria bacterium P01_C01_bin.72
TAGAAAAACCATAAGCTTGGACTAAGAAGTTTAAATTAAATATTCAATCTAAAAACTGAATATCAAAACGTAGTCTCTATTTTATCCGAGCCATGAGCAGTCAACGAGCGCCAGTTTCATCTTCAAGCTCTTCTTCAGTTAGCTAATTTTCTTGCCAGCCGACACTAAGTGCCAAATAGATGGCTTGTAGCTTGAAGAATCAAGATATAATCTACAGCAAGTAACTGTTTAAAAAACTTTATCTTTATGAGTAATAACCCTGTAACCAATGCTTTCTTCTTTGGCAGAGCATTAGCTGAGGTAATGAGTGAAAAGCTAGAAGAGTCTTTCACCAGCACGATGAGCGAGCTAGGTAAATTTGATGCTGAACAGCGAGAAAATCTACGGCAGTTTATGGAAGAAGTGCAGCTCAGAGCCGAGAGAGCATCAGGAGCAACAGTTTACCCTTCTACCACCAGCCCAAGTAACGGTAGCGGTAGCTCAACTAGTAAAGCTGCTCCTCGGGGAATCAATATCGACACCAGCAGCACCAATTCTGCCGATCTACAGACAATGCTAGACCAGCTCAGAGCCGAAATTGCGACCCTAAGAGCTGAACTAAAAAAATATCGTAATTAAGACAAATTTGATTAGGCTTGTTAGTCTAACTAACAGTGCCTTACTATCTGCTTCCTCCATCGTTAATCCAGCTTTAATTTGCTCCAGGAGAAATCTTTCGTCAGTCTTTTGGTCAATAAGTCGTTACTATTTATATTAGTTAACCAAACAATATCATAATTAATTTTTTGTAATAAACTCTGTGTCTTCTGCCTTTCCCAATCAAAAAACAACAGATTACGAGTCAAGCCAGTCTGCTCAATCTTTGTCAGAAGAAGTTGCCCCATCTCAACCCAGTGACAAGGTTCAGGCGCTGCCAATTTCTGGTAAATCTTATCGTTGGAATCGTCCTAAGTATTCTCGCAATCGCCGTCGTCTAGACATTTGGGTATTTGCATTTTCCTTTTTATTTCGCAACTGGCGTAACGGTCGCAAGTGGACTTATATGGGAGGATTCACCCCTGAAAAACAGACCGCAAGACGCAGAGCGCAAGCTATTTGGATTCGTGAGAACTTCCTCAATTTGGGTCCAACTTTTATCAAGTTAGGTCAGCTCTTTTCTACCAGGGCAGATCTCTTTCCCCTCGAATATGTAGAAGAGTTGTCAAAACTACAGGATCGAGTTCCTGCTTTTGACTACGAGCAGGTCAAAGAAACAATCGAAACCGACTTTGCCAAACCTGTTGATCGGCTATTTGCTAGTTTTGATCCCATTCCTCTAGCCGCAGCCAGTCTGGGACAGGTTCACAGAGCCAAATTATTCAATGGAGAAGATATTGTTGTCAAGGTACAGCGCCCAGGGTTAAAGCAGCTCTTTACGATCGATCTTGCCATACTGCGTCAGATTGCCCGTTACTTCCAGAATCATCCTAAGTGGGGCCAAAATAGAGACTGGATGGGGATTTATGATGAGTGCTGTCGCATTCTTTGGGAAGAGACAGACTATCTGTTGGAAGGTCGTAACGCTGATACTTTTCGGCGCAATTTTCGCGGGGAAGATTGGGTCTGTGTGCCGCGAGTTTATTGGAAGTATGCTTCACCCAGAGTACTGGCTCTAGAGTATATGCCTGGGATTAAGATCAGCCACTACGAAGCGATTGAAGCGGCAGGTTTAGACCGCAAAGTGCTGGCAAGACTAGGCGCAAAGGCTTATCTTCAGCAAATCTTAGGGGGTGGTTTTTTCCATGCCGACCCACATCCAGGAAATATTGCCGTTAACTCTGATGGGGCATTAATTTTCTATGACTTTGGCATGATGGGGCAAATCGAGAGCAACATTAGAGAAGGTCTAATGGACACCTTGGTGGGTGTGGCTCAAAAGAATTCAGATAAAGTGGTTAACTCTCTGATTAATCTGGGGGCATTAGTGCCAACGGGAGACATGAGTTCTGTCAGGCGTTCGATTCAGTTCATGCTGGATAACTTCATGGATAAACCTTTTGAAGAACAGTCAGTAGATGCCATTAGCGAAGATCTTTATGAAATCGCCTATGGGCAACCATTTCGCTTTCCCGCCACCTTTACTTTTGTGATGCGCGCCTTTTCTACCCTGGAAGGAGTCGGCAAAGGTTTAGATCCCGAATTTAACTTTATGGAAGTAGCTCAACCTTATGCAATGCAGCTTATGACAAATAGCAATAGTTCCAACGGTAGCACTATCTTTGATGAATTAGGCAGACAGGCAGCTCAAGTAGGAACAGCCGCTTTAGGACTGCCTGGACGCATCGACGATACGATTGACAAGCTCGAAAGAGGGGATTTACGAGTTCGCGTTCGTTCTTTAGAATCAGAAAGAGTAATGCGTCGGCTGAGTGCGATTCAGCTATGTACCAACTATACTATTCTGTTAGGTGCGCTGCTTATTTGTGCCACTCTTCTACTGATCAGCGAATTTCAAATCTTAGCCGCTATCGTGGCTGTCCTCGCTTTAGCGCCTGGATGGTCGCTATTTCGAATACTAAAGCGTCTTGATCGTATTGACCGTATGTTCTAAGAAGATATCATGAGTCTAGCAGCATCTAAAATTCGATTTAAATCTTATAATGTTGGTTCTAAATGTTGTTGAGCGGTTGAGAGCAATTCGTCATCTTCCGACGGAATAGTCTCTGGCTCTATCTTTGCTTTTTATCACACAGACTAATACAGTTTATGAAGCGTCAATTTGTGGGTCTTACGGACACAGGTGTTGTAAGAACAGCCAACCAAGATAGTTACTTTGTTGATGATAAGCTGGGGCGTTTTTTTATAGTCGCTGACGGTATGGGCGGTCATGCTGGAGGAGAGCAAGCCAGCAAAATTGCCACAGAAATTATTTACGCTTATTTACAGCAAAATTGGGATTCTTCTCTTGATTCGGATGCGCTGCTCAAAGAAGCGGTGCATCAAGCTAATCTGGGTATTTTGGCAGACCAGAATGATCATCCTGAAAGGGCTGACATGGGTACTACGGTAGTCGTGCTGATCTTCCGTGATGAGCAGCCACTCTGCGCTCATGTGGGCGACTCTCGTTTATATCGCTTTCGAGGCTCTAATTTAGAGCAAATTACAGATGATCATACTTGGGTTGGCATGGCGCTGAAAAAAGGCGAAATTGATGCCGAACAGGCAAAGTTTCACCCCTGGAGACATGTTTTATCTCAGTGTTTGGGTCGAGAGGATCTACAGCAAATTGATATTCAGAAATGTGAGGTTAGATCAGGCGATCGCCTGTTAATCTGTAGTGATGGTCTAACGGAAGAAGTGACTGATGAGCAAATTGAGACTGCTTTAACCAATCTCCAGTCCTGTGAAGCAACTGCTCAAGAATTAATTGATGCAGCCAAGGCAGCAGGAGGATCTGATAACATTACAATAGTTATTGTTGAAGAAGAATAGTCGTTTTCAGTTAATCTGGGCGATCGCTATTACCACTAAATGCTTGCTGAAATAAAAGATATTGCCCAGAAATTTACTCCACGACTCATTGAAATTCGTCGTCATCTTCATGCTCATCCTGAATTAAGTGGGTCAGAACATCAAACCTCTGCTTATATTGCGGGAGTACTTTCTTCCTGTGGCTTAAATGTTACGGAAGCAGTGGGTAAAACAGGGGTACTGGGAGAGCTACACGGCACAGGCAGCGACCGCCGTACCCTGGCAATCAGGACTGATATGGATGCTCTACCGATTCAAGAGGATTCAAATTTAGATTTTGTTTCTGCTAACCCTGGAGTAATGCACGCCTGTGGTCATGATGTTCATGCCACTTTGGGTATGGGTACAGCTATGGTGCTATCCCAGCTAACGGAGAGGTTACCAGGAAACGTTCGCTTTTTATTCCAGCCAGCAGAAGAAATTGCTTTAGGGGCAAAATGGATGGTGCAAGATGGGGCAATGAATGGTGTCTCTGCCATCTACGGAGTACATGTTTTTCCCTCAATCCCCTCTCGCTGTGTTGGGATTCGCTATGGTGCTTTGACCTCAGCAGCAGATGAATTAGAAATTGTCATCCAAGGAGAATCTGGGCATGGTGCGAGACCCCATCAGGCAGTTGACGCCATCTGGATTGCGGCACAGGTAATCACTAGTCTTCAGCAGGCAATTAGTCGGACGCAAAATCCTTTACATCCTATTGTTCTCTCGATTGGACAAATTCAAGGAGGTAGAGCGCCCAACGTCATTGCGGATCGCGTGCAGATGACCGGCACAGTGCGATCGCTTCATCCAGAGAGCCATGCTAATTTACCCCAGTGGATTGAGAATATTGTCCAGGGAGTATGTCATACCTATGGTGCAAAATGTCAGGTAGACTATCGCCGCGGAGTACCTTCAGTCCAGAATGACGATATCTTGACCCAGATTATTGAGTCGGCTACCCGCGAGGCGTGGGGAGACGAAAGTGTACAAATTTTACCCGAACCCTCTTTAGGTGCAGAAGATTTTTCAATTTTCCTCGACAATGTACCTGGCTGTATGTTTCGTCTGGGGGTGGGACATCACCATAAAACTAACTATCCGCTTCATCATCCCAAGTTTGAAGTGGATGAAGCTGCTATTCTCACTGGGGTAGTTACCATGGCTTACACTGCCTATAAATATTGGCAGGCAGCATAAAAGCAATTTGGCAAAGGTCGGTTCGACGAAAGATATCCCTTCTGCCTTCTACCCTGATGAATAAATTTTGTACTTACCGAAATCAAATCGGCACAGATAAGTTACTTCAACCAGGCTTCAAAATTCTGGTTGTTTTTGTTAATTTTGCATCAAGTATTTCACCAAAAAGTTTCAGAAGCTCGAAACAAGACCTTATCTAAGTAATAATATGTAGATGAATATACGCAAGAGACTTTTTTAGGGTTTATGTTAGATAATATTTTTTCTTCCAAGCTGTTAAATGTGGTTATTATTGAACCAAATAAAGAACAGGGAAAGCAGCTATATCAACTGATTAAAACTCAAAGACCTAATCTCAAGGTCATCCTGCTAGACAATTCAGAGCAGGTTTTTTCCTTGATGTATGGGGAAATGAACATTGATATTCTATTTTTCGACATTGAAGAAGAATCTGACACAGACAACCTTGCCTTGTTTAAAGCAATTTCTCCTAAAAGCAGCGTAATTCACTGGAGTGACTATCGCCATCCCGAAGTGATTGAATTGCTTTATTCTATGGGAGTTAACTCTTTCTGTACCAAAGAAAGCGATGCCGAGATCATTCTTGAGGCGACAGACTTAGCCGTAAATTACCCCCAGTCTCTCTATTTAGACCAAAAGCTGCACAAGTGTTTACCTCTGCTGCAGAGCTAAGATCATCGAATACTAGCGATAATATTTAATAACTTTAGTAACATTTAGTTATATTCGCTGAACTTGCCTCAAAAATTCTGCCTATGTCCTCTTTGTTTGCCGAACATAAAAATCGACTGACTGAACTAATTGCCCGATATCGCGATCTCGTTGACTTTTTAACGATTCGTCTAGAACAAACAGAAGAAACTAATATACTTCTGCGAGCCAGTAAAATTGAAACTCTCAGCGAAAGCATTGCTTTAGGAGGACAGGTGAGAGCCTGTCATCATGGTGGTTGGGGCTTTTCGACATTTGATGATTTAGACAGTTTAACCGCGAGAATTGAAGAGGCGATCGCCGCAGCGAAAATGGTTGGTGATTCAGCTACAATCTTGGCAGCGATAGATCCAGTGCAAACAGTCTGTCATCTACCCCTCAAAGGCAGCGATCCCAGAACAATTTCCCTCGGGACCAAAAAAGCCTTGTGCGATCGCTATGATGAGCTGTTGCGGAGCTACAATGACTGTCTAACTACTACTACCGTTAGCTATGGCGATAGTTCCCAGAGAGTTATCATTGCTACCTCAGAGGGTAGCGTGATTGAACAATCGTGGTGCGATTTAGAAATGCGCTTTTCAGCTACTGCGCGGCAAGATGATTCACTTCAAACAGGTAGAGAAA
>JBCCNG010000281.1:0-6037 GCA_039025955.1 Cyanobacteria bacterium P01_C01_bin.72
ACGTCAGGGTCATCAAAAAGTCGAGCCCGAAATTTTAAAACAAGTGATGTCTTCGACTAAATGGTCTAATGCAAGAAGAAAATAATAACAATCAATATTGGCTAACTAAAGTTGAACCATTAGATGGAGAAAGCATTAGCCTTTTTTTAGGTCGTTTTCGACGGGCTAAGGGCAATAGATTCTCTGCTGCTAGTGGTTTGGGTCGGGTAGTCTGTTTGGGTGCGGTTTTGGCAAGATGGGAAAAGTTTTACGTTAATCCCTTTCCTACTCAGCAAGAGTTGGAAGCAGTAGCTGAGATAGTAATGCTGGATGTCGATCGCCTGAGACTAATGTTTCCACCCCCAGGAACGACCATGAAATGCAAGCCAACTTTGTTATGTGCAGCTTGTTATCAAGAAAAACCCCATCATCGAATTGAATGGCAGTTTAAAGACAAAATGAGGATGCGTAGCGAAGCACAGACGCAAAGCGTCTTAGACGTGAAGCCAAGCTTCACTAGTCTGCTTTGCAGACGATGGCGCATTTGCGCCGTCTGAAGCGCGTCTGGGCATAAGCCCTGTCCGTAGGCTTATCGCCATCAGGTTCGTTTTTTAGCTAAATGTATTAACTGCGGTACTGCTTTTCTAATTCCATCACAATGGGAAATAGGTGAATGCCATCATTGTGGTTTGCAGTTTGAGAAAATGGCTAAACATCAAAGAAAACTATAATAGAAATTTTTTAACGTAAAAATAATCAAGGCTTAACGCCATCAACATCAACGACTTGTAAACTGCCTTCATGTCTTATTTACAGGTTATTGATAATGAAACGCCGAAATTTTATAACCAATTCTCTATTATTATTTGCTAGCTTTACCACTGTTACCTTTGGCTCGTCTTTAGTCTCCGCTCAAAACCCCGAAAAATTGCGTTTTGCCGTTACTGACGTTCAGGGTTTGGAAGAGTTACAGCGAGATTATGAACCCTTTCGCGATGCTTTAGCAGAAAGTTTGGGAGCGGAAATTGAATTTTTTCCTGTAGCTGATCGCACCGCAGCAGCAGTGGCATTGCAATCAGACCAAGTGGATATCGTACTGACTGGTCCTGCGGAATATGTAGTGATGAAGGCGAAAACCGATGCTGTACCTTTTATTGCCATCACTCGCCCTAACTATCGCTCGGTAATAGCAGTACATAAAGATAGTGGTATTCAAAGTTTAGGAGAACTCAAAGGTAAAACTATTGCCATGTCGGATTTAGGTTCGACTAGCGGACAACTAGGACCAACTAAAATCCTTGTTGATGGGGGTTTGCAACCCGAACAAGACATTGAAATTAAAATGCTTGGGGATACAGATTTACAGGCATTTAGATACAAAGATGTAGAAGCTTGGGGTGGTTCGGCTTTAGATTACGATCGCTTTATGGAAGCGAAAAGTCTCAATGCTGAAGACTACCCCATCATTGAAACTGGCGATCTATTACCCAGCGACGTATTCATTGCCAGCAGCGAACTAGATCCAGAATACGTTGAAGAGATTCGCGACAACATGGTGGCAAATCAAGACAAGTTGATTGGGGGAATCGTGGCAGTCGAAGCTAATGAAAAATACAAAGGATCGACTCTAATAAAAGCTCAAGACTCCGACTACGATCCTATTCGCGAGGCATATGTAGCAATTGGCGTAAATGACTTTACCGAATTTGTCGGTGAGTAATTGTTCTTTATTAACTATTAATTATTAATTACTCAAAAATGTTATCGCTGAAAATTAGCGAACTGACTAAAGCTTATCCTAACGGTACGACTGCCTTAAACGAGGTTAGTTTCTCCGCACAGCCAGGGGAAGGAATTGTGCTGTTAGGAGCAAATGGTTCGGGAAAATCGACTCTATTGCGCTGTATCTTGGGTCTGGAAACTGCCACCTCTGGGGACATTTGGATCGGAGACTGGCAGCTTTCCCGGCTTAAACCCAAGCAACTTCGACAAATGCGATCGCAAGTTGGCATGGTGTTTCAAAAGTTTCATCTGGTAGGTAGCTTATCGGCATTCCACAACGTTTTACACGGTGCATTGGGACGCAGCAATAGTCCTCGTTACTGGTTTCCTGCTACTGCACCCGAACACGAACGTATTAAAGCGATGGAATGCTTAGAAAGAGTCAATTTAGCGCATTTAGCCCAACAAAGAGTCGATACTCTCTCTGGAGGGCAACAACAGCGGGTAGCGATCGCCCGTACCTTAATGCAAGAACCTAAATTGATTCTGGTAGATGAACCCGTCGCCAGTCTCGATCCTCAAGCGGGGAAAGAAGTGATGGATTTATTGTGGTCGATTGTGAGAGAACAAAAGCTAACGGTTATCTGCACTCTCCATCAACTAGAATTAGCACAAAAATACGGCGATCGCATTGTTGGTTTAAAAGATGGCAGAATTCAACTCGATTCTGCCGTCAGCAATCTCGATCCTAGTGATTTAGAAGATCTGTATCAAAAATTCTCCCCATCTCCCCATCTCCCTATTTCCTCATCCAAGTTCTAAGTCATAATGAACGACAAACAATTACAAACTCAAATGCCTCGCCGTTGGCGCAAACCACCCTTTACAGTGTGGTTGGGAATAGGAATTATACTGGCTTTTTTTCTACATGGTTTATGGATTAGCGATCTGACTCCAGAAAGAATCTACAAAGGCTTTTTCCGTCTGGGAGACTTTCTGGCTGAAGCCTTTCCCCCAAAACCAGATCGTCTATCAAATGTGATTAAAGCCACCATTGAAACCTTTGAAATGGCATTAGTCGGAACGGTGTTTGGCGCGTTTTTAAGTTTGCCCTTGTCTCTACTGGCTGCCAAAAATACCAGTCCCAACAGAGGAATATACAGCTTGAGTCGTGGTTTTATTACTCTACTGCGGGTCATTCCCGATCTAGTCTGGGGTTTACTGTTTATCGTCGTAGTCGGATTGGGTGTCGGTGCGGGAATTTTAGCGATTACCGTTGATGTGATGGGTTTTTGCGGTAAGTTTTTTGCCGAGAGAATTGAAGAAATCGATCCTAAACCAGTAGAAGCATTGCGAGCTTTGGGTGCTTCAGAATGGGGCATTATAGTCGGGGCAATCTTTCCCGCTACTATGCCCTCATTTGTTGCTTCTACGTTATATTCTCTTGAAGCATCAGTGCGGTCGGCTGTAGTGCTTGGTTTGGTTGGTGCGGGAGGTATTGGGGTGGAGTTGGCTACCTCGATGCAGTTGTTACGTTATGACGAAGCTTTGATGACAATTATCGTGATTTTTGTAGTGGTTTTATTGGTGGAACAGGTATCTGCTGTAGTCAGAAAGGCGTTGATGTAGAAAATTATGAACCCAAAACTGTTTGCTGATGTAGATCGCCTCAGTAAATTAAAATCTAACAAAAAAATACACAATCAATGTCAAAAACTTCAATCTCAGACAATATTTGGTGGCTCATACCAGAAAAACTAGCAGGAATGCCTCGTCCACAGTTAGCAAATTTACCAGAGCTTCGGCAGATAGGCATCCAAGGAATTGTTTCGGTTATGGATGAGCCTTCAGGGGTTAAAGAATACAAGCAAGCAGGTTTTCAAGCTCTTTGGCTGCCAATTACAGGGGGTAAACCTCCAACCGTCGAACAAGTAAAGCAGTTTGTGAGCTTTGCAGAACCAATAATTGGCGATAATCGCTCGGTAGTAGTTCACTGTACCAGTGGCAACCGCAGAACGGGAACTTTACTCGCAGCTTATTTAATAGCGAAGGAAGAAAATCCCCAACAGGCGATCGCACTAGTACAAAAAGCTCGCCCAACCGCAGAATTGAGGGAGGCACAACGGAATTTTTTATTTCAGTTGCCAGAGTTATTAGCTAATTGAAACTCCAAAAAGAGATCTCGATATCCCCAAGTGAAAGTGCAGTAAGGCAAGAATACAATCGCCTAGCGACTATTTACGATCGCCGTTGGCAAAATTACATCAACCAAAGTCTATCTTTTTTGTTGGACTTTGCCGATATTGATATCTCTGCAAAGATATTAGATCTAGCCTGTGGTACGGGAGAATTAGCCAGGCTATTGTTAGAAAAAAACCCCGAACAGCAAATGACTGGGGTGGATATTTCAGAGTCGATGTTAGAGATAGCCTGCAATAAATTAGACACTTATCCTCACATCAGCTTGCTTCGTGCTTCGGTTACATCCTTACCCTTTGATGATGATACTTTTAATCTGATTATCTGTGCCAATGCTTTCCATTATTTTGAAAACCCTGAATTAGCTTTAACAGAAATAAAACGAGTCTTGAAGCCAAAAGGAGAAGTAATTATTCTTGATTGGTGTCGGGATTATTGGGTTTTAAAGCTATTGAACCCTATGTTTAAATTTATCGATCCAGCTTATCAAAGTTGCTACACTCAAGCAGAATTAGAAGGATTGTTGAAAGCTACTGGTTTTAATGTAGAGAAAGATAGTAAGGTTTGTTTTAACTTAATGTGGGAATTGATAGCTGTAAGTGCAATCGCCATAAATTGAATCATAGGATTAAGCAGATAAACACTTTCAATTGATTAATCCTAAAAGATGAGCAGTCAGACCAATCATTCCTCCAGCACCTACCAGCCAAACAGAATTAATTTTAAAGCGGAATACTGCGATCGCCCCTGAAATTGCTACCAGTATAGTTACCCAATCTATCAGCGCAGCTCGTCCCAAGGTAAATGTAACTCCTGCCATCAACCCCAAAGACGCTGCATTTACACCGTCTAAAAAGCCGCTAGCCCAAGAAGATTGACGTAATTTGCTCACCCAAGGATTGACAATTCCTACTAACAGAAAAGCGGGTAGAAATATACCAATTGTCCCTGCGATCGCTCCCATATTTCCTGCTAGTAAATAACCCACAAACGTTGCCGTAGTCAAAACAGGACCTGGAGTAATCTGCCCGATTGCCACCGCATCTAAAAGCTGTTGAGAAGTCAGCCATTGATAGTTTTCTACTAAATCTCGTTGTAAAAATGCTAGCAATACATATCCACTGCCGTAGAGTACCGAACCGATTTTCAGAAAAAACAAAAAAACACTGCCCCAACCCACTGTAACGGCGGCGGTGGTTGCCCCTCCTGTTTGAGCTAGCACACTGAAAGCTGGTAATAATAATGCTCCCTGGTTTCTGTTGTCATTTTGCCAGTTTTTATAGAGCATGATGCTGATTCCCAACAACAAAAGAATCATAATTTCATTAAACCCTGCAACATAAGCAGCGATTGCGATCATTCCAGCAATCCGAGTCGGAAAATCTTTGATTGCTTTCTTTCCCAGTTTCCATAGTGCCTGGAGAATAACTGCCATAATAACTGGTTTAATTCCATAGAGTAACCATTCCACCTGGGGTATAGTCTGAGAACGAACGTAAATTATTGCCAGCAACCAAACAATAACCATGGCAGGCAAAATAAAACATCCTCCCGCCACAAATAGACCAGCCCAGCCTCTTTGTTCGTAGCCAATATGAATTGCTAACTCAGTGGAGTTAGGACCAGGAAGTAAATTAGTTACTCCCATTAAATCTAATAAATCTTCCCGATTCATCCATTGCCGTCGCTTGACTATTTCATCATCCATCATTGCCACATGAGCAGCGGGACCGCCAAAGGCGATCGCACCCAAACGAAAAAACACTATTGCTAGCTCTTTTAAACTGGGTTTTTGCCGTCTAGAATTATCTAATTCAGTTGACACTTTAAAATCAAAAACACTCTTGAATAATTATTAAAATAGTACCAAATATTTTCCCTAAATATTAGTCGAGGCAAATAATATTTAATACAAAAACTATTGTTTTGATTCTTAAAAAATCAATAAACTTACCTTAATTGGCTCATAAACTGACGTTTTTATACAACTGCTAATCTACATGAGAACAATATTTATTTGGATAAGTAATTTCTATGGAAGTACAAACAAGAAATAAATCTATAGAAAAAAACTCTGGTAAAGGTGGAATTTAAATTTGGTTAAAAGAATAAATGTAGGTTTAAATTTTAATTTTTG
>JBCCNG010000282.1:0-6037 GCA_039025955.1 Cyanobacteria bacterium P01_C01_bin.72
TAGATAGTTCAGCACCGCACCAACAGCAACCCCAATAATGGTGTTAATCAAGTAGTCAACTCCCCAGCGATCTAATAAGGGGAAGATGATGACAGCGCGGAGCAACACAGCTAATCCCGCCGCTAAATGATACAGAGGCAATTGGCGGAAAAGTAGGGTTTTGAGCCGCCATTCCCCTCCAGGCCAAACCCAGAGTCGATAAACGAAAAAACTAAAAATCAGCGACAGTTCGATCGCCATAATATTGGCGACATTTCTCAATAGCGAAGTTTCCCAACCAAGCCATTCAATAAAAACAAAAATGAGCAACAGGTTGAAGGCTGCTGCTATCCCGCCACCAACCAAAAACTTGACTAATCGCTGTCCTAGTAGTTTAAACAATTTAACTCCTCACATCAAAAAAAGGTTATGCAAATTTATTCAGCAGTTAGATCTGACCAGTAAGACCAATCCCAATTATGATTTTCTCGGGGAATGGTTTCTAAGATTAACTCCTGAACATCAATTTGGCTAAGGTCAATGCTTGCTTGGTGTATTCCTCGATCTTCATTGTGGCTAAATGGCTGGAGCTGGCGGGAAAACAAAACTTGTGTTTCACCATTAGCTGGCAAAGCTGTAATTCTAAACTCCACGCCGTCACCGATATTTTCTGCTGTCGCTGATTCAACTACCTGATCCAAAATACCAAAACTAAAGGAAAACCTAGACTTATTTGCCGGCAGATTGATCAGCATTTTCATCGGTGCATGAGCATCCCAGCCCATCTTGTGTAAATCATCGATTTCGACTCGGCGGAGGCTGCCATTGATTGGTTTAGGCGTACTGTGGTTATTCCAAGTTTCCCAACCTTTAACTGCGTTAAATTCGGGTCGTGGAAACTTCAGTCCGCTGAGGTCAACTTTATAGGTTGGAGGATAGATCCAAGAGTTAAACCCTTGACTAAGGATGCGAAATCTTTTCACCTGCTTTGCCTCTAGTTTTTGCTGCCAAGTTGGTGTCGCTAAATCTAAGAAATCCCAACGGTTAGACAGGACGGGGGAGAGTAAAAATCCCTCGCTCATAACCCCCGCGACGGTGCGATATTTAGTTTTAACTCCTGAAGCGGTTTCAATTTCTAAATTTAGAGTAGGTAATCTGAGAAAAGCACTAGCCAGTTTTCCTAATAAGTTAGGATGAATCTCAATTTGGCTCCAAACTGGTGCTTGGGCGTTAGGTACTTCATACCATTGGTTGAGAGCAACATTAACCTGTTTACTCAATGGCTCAAGCTGATACTCTCTTGCCTGAGCCGCTTTTTGCCATAATAAATAGCGACCGTTGATATCCGCCAAGTCGTAGCGAGTCAATATTTCGGGCCAAGAAAGACCATCCTCAAAACTGCCCATTCTGCCATCAATGGGACTGATATCAAAAAAGATGTTGTCGGGAGCATCTGGCTCTAGTAGGTGCTGGCGATTGAGCTGGGCTAACTTAGCGGTATAGGCAGAAAAGCTCTGAATTATTGGTCGGGGCTGATAGTCTAAGTCGTGGGCAAAGATAGTGCCGATCTCATTGGGATAGAGGTCTACTGTTCCCGAGACAGGAGTGAGGGGATGAATAGTCCTGACTTGTCCTTTACCCGACTCGACAATTGTCTGTAAATCCTGCTTACCTTGCATTACAGCGATCGCATCGGGTATTTTGTTCAGATTATGCTGCACAAACTTGCTGACATATGCACCATATCCGAAACCTAAATAGTTATTGATGACAATTGAACCCAAAATAGTAACGATCAGGGCGACAGTGCCAAGGTAGAAAGTAGCAGAGGTCTTGAGCTTGCCCAGATGCCAACTGTTGCCCCTAAGAGATGACCACAACATAGCGGTAAAAATGAGCATGGTGGGAGTGGTGTTAAAAAATGCCTGGAGAGCATGACCATCATGACGGGTAAAAGCGCCTTTAAAGGTGATAAACATGATTGCCGCTAAACCTAAACTGGGCAACATGCCCCACCAGCGACGATTTTTCCATTCACAAGCCCCCACAACCAACAGGAAAATACCAGTGCCAAAGCAGTAAAGTAACACTTCTCCCAGAGGTCCAGAAGATCCCATGGTGGCACTAAAACCACTAACGATATCCGAACCGTTAATTAAATAAGCGGGAATGAGAGAGACATCCTGCCCGGCAACAATCCAAAACAGCCAGGTGAAAAACAAATAGATTAAGGCTACTAGAGGCAAGCGTCTTAATTTGCCGATTTCATCAACGGCAATTAGAGCGACGAAAAAGACACAGAGCATCAAGTAGGTATGCTTCGTCAGGCTTGCCAGGGAAGCGTTAATTACCGTCAAAATGAGGACAGGATTGAGCCGTTTGCTGACGTAAAAATAGAGGACCAGGGGCAGGATAATCAGGGTAAATTGCAAAGAATCCATGCTTGCCCCAAAGTCAGGGAAAAAAAAGACGATGGGCAGCAAAAACCAGATAGAGCCGTCCCGACGACCAAGACAAAAGCGAATCAGCTGCATTAATCCGACCCAGGTTACTAGGGCGATTAGAATACAGAAAGCAACCGCATAACCATGAGTTTCCAGGAACAGATTATCAGGAGTTCTGAGAAATCCGTAAGGACCATAGGTATAGATGAATTCGTTGCCAAACTTGATGCCTTCCCGAAAAGCAACATGGAAGGCGCTTGCCCAAGAGGGGTCTAAACTAGATCCATGGACAAAAGGTCGCCAGGGCAAAATGGTTAACAGACTGTAGCCCAGTAAGAGTGGGGCAATGAGCCATAGCAAAGTATGCTGCTGCTGACTGCGTTGGCGATTTTTGTCGTGCTTTAAAGATTTAGATATGGAGGCTAAAGTCTTCATGTTTTAGACTGAGGTGAGGATTATAGTGAGGATCGCGATCGCAAATTGCCGACCATTTCTGCCTCATGTACTGTATTTCTTGAGTAAATCGGGCTTGTTTTTCTACCGTATCTTCATAGCCTCTAGTTTTCGATTCGTAATGATAGAGGACTACGTGGGGTAAATAGATATTGTGATAGCCATGGCTGGCAATCTTGAGACAAAAATCAACATCATTAAAGGCGATCGCCAAATCAGTTTCAAATCCTCCCACTTCCTCAAAAACCTGACGACGACACATCAGACAAGCAGCGGTAACTGCGGAATAATTGTTAGTGGAAATTAGCTGAGAAAAATAGCCAGTGGTCGCTGCCGAAAAATTACGGTGGCTATGTCCCGCAACACCACCGATCCCCAGAACTACTCCTGCGTGCTGCACTGTATCATCAGGATAAAGCAGTAGCCCCCCCACTGCGCCAATAGACTGCCGTTGAGCCTGCTCCACCATTGCCCCAACCCAGCCTGTGCTAACGACTTCGGTATCGTTATTCAGAAAGAGGAGATAATCTCCCTGAGCCTGTTCGACGGCATAATTGTTGATCTGGGAATAATTGAAGGGAATGTTGTAAGAGTAGTAGCGAAACTTTTGTGGCTGTCGCTGCTGCCAACCTGCCAAGCACTGAGCAGTTTGGGCTTCTGTGCTGCCGTTGTCAATGACGATTACTTCGTAGTTTGGGTAGGTTGTCTTACTAAAAATAGATTCGAGGCAAACATCTAAAGTATCGGCTAAATCCTTGGTGGGAATAATAATGCTCACGAGCTTATGCTCTTTGATCTCATAGCGTACGGTATATACCCCAGGTGCTTCAGTCATTGTTACCTTACCTGGTTCCCCTCGACGAGCGATCGCCTCAGAGATAGCTTTTTGAGCTGCTAGAGCGGCGTAGGGTTTGACATCAGCGACCGCAGCAGCAGATTGCTCGTGCATCCGCCAGTGATAGAGGATTTGAGGAATATGAAAAATGCGATCGGTTTTTTCCGTTACTCGCAGCACCAAGTCATAATCTTGGCTACCCTCATAGCCCACCCGAAAGTTACCCACTTCCGCCACCAAAGAGCGTCGATAAACTCCCAAATGACAGGTATACATGCGCGCCAAAAATGAATCAGGACACCAATCGGGTTTGAAAAAGGGAGATTGATGTAAATTATGGCAATCAACTTTATCTTCATCAGAATAGATAAAATCTGCTTTGGGATGCTGATTGAGTAATTTAACTACTTCTGATAGTGCATGGGGCGCGAGCAGATCGTCATGATCTAAGAGGGCAACATATTCTCCTGTCGCCATTGCTAACGCTGAATTAGAAGCACGGCAGATATGTCCGTTTTGCTGGCGGTAAACTACTTTAATCCGCTGATCTTGAGCCCTGTATTTTTTCAGGACTGTTTTGACATCAGATTTTGTGGAACAGTCGTCTACTAAACACAGTTCCCAGTTGCCATATAGCTGGGCGATGACCGATTCAATTGCGGCTCGTAAGAAATTTGCTTCTGGATTATAAACGGGGACGATGATACTAATTAGCGGCTGATAGTTGAGGTGAGAAATCTGGCGTTTAATTTGCTCAAAAGCTTTGGGTACGGGATAATTTTGCTGCAACCAGCGCTGATATTGAATATCTCGGCTTTGAGGGACACTTTCTTTTTCCTGAGCAAAAAAGCAGCGAAATTTTAGGCTAGCTGTTTTGAAGGTTTTCTTGAGGAGACTTTTGTAGGGTAGGTGGCGCTTGAGCCAGGCTAGCAAAAAAAGATCTTGATTAAAATTAGGTATTCGACTCTGAGGCTGCTCAGCCTTGTTTGCGGTTGACTGCTCCAGTGTGGCTAAGTGATTTTGATAAGTTGTATCAAAACTTCTAATGCCTAGTTTTTGCTTCCAACGAATCCAGGCTAGCCTAATTTGCCAGAACTTACTGCTTTCCATTGCTCTAACCAGTTCCCACAAACGAGCTTTTTCATTTCGCTCTTGTTCGAGATATTTTTGGGTTTGGCTGAGCTCTGATTCCACTTGACTTAGTTTCGCTGTAGTCTGACTTAGATCTAATTCTGTCTGGCTAAGTTTCGCTGTGGTCTGACTTAGCTCTAATTCTGTCTGACTTAGATCTAATTCTGTCTGGCTAAGTTTCGCTGTGGTCTGGCTGAGTTCTGATTCCACTTGACTTTTCGCATTCTCCGTCTCTCTCAGAATACTCCAGTCTCGTAAAATGTTTGATTGCTCCCCAGAAGAAATTGATTTTGCCTGGAAATCTCCACCGCTAATACTGTCAGTCTTCACCTGCTGAAGCTGCTGATATAAATTTAGTGCCTCGGGAAAAAACTGGCTAATCAAAGCTGGATGTCCAGAATTATCCTCAGTCTTTAATAAGGGGCGCTCGTATAGCGCTTCAGGAGCATGTAGCTGTAAATCCCACTGACGATTAATCTGATCAATCATACCTGGAGCATCAGCTACTACTTGGTCAATTTCCCACAGCAGGCATTTTTCTGGATAACGCTGAGAGAAATCTAAAATAGCTTGATTATAGTGACACCATTGAGTTAGAGCAAAATCAGGGTCTTGGGCGAAAATCGCATCCCCTCGACGAAATAGAGAGTCCACCACCTCCCAAGGAGAACGATAAACAAAAACATATTTGGTATGAGGAATTTGCCCCAGCCAAAAATCTAGAAACAGGGTTGTACGAGGATCTTTCCAGCCCCATATTGTCTTATATTGACGCTTTGCCAACAGCTCTTGGGCAATATCCTGATACTGGGGCAAAACTTCAATCGGAGTTTGCGTTGTCCATCCTGCATCGTTAAGAGATTGAGAAGTCAATATTTGCTGATGCAGTTCTACAAAATCCCAGTCCTCAAAATATCCTTTGACATTGGCACTGCTAGGGTCCATTAAGCGATCGCCCAGATAAACCCCCGCACTCTGCAACAGAGAAGCAGTTAAAGAAGTGCCAGAGCGATGCATTCCTGTGATGATAATTACTGAATTAGCAGATCGAGTAGAGGTCATTGCTGATTTCTGATTACTAGTTACTAATTACTGATTAATCCGTTTGATTGTCTCGATGCATTAAACCTACAGTTATTTCCTGGGCTAATTACGACCTTGTTTGAATTGGTGCAATATCCCCATCCGAAACACA
>JBCCNG010000283.1:0-6035 GCA_039025955.1 Cyanobacteria bacterium P01_C01_bin.72
GGGGGAAAGGGAAAAGGGGTTTCCTTGAAACTCCAGTTTTGAATATGGACGCGGTTTAATTACCCAACTTTAGATGTATCATCAGCTTAAATTTGATCACATTGATCGTATTTACTTATGGCTCAAGACTAGTTTTATGGTTCTGCTGCTTACTTGTTTGTTGTTAAGCGGTTGCAGCGATCGCCAATTAGCTAATCCTCCTACTGTCACGGAGATAACCTTTTGGCACGGCATTAATCCCCCCGAAAACCGTGTGATCTTCCAAACCTTGCTGGATCGCTTTAATCAGCAGAATCCCGACCTTAAGGTAGAGGCTATATATATTGGTCAACCTGATGCTCAACTCCCCAAGATTTTAGCTGCTACCGTCAGTAACCAGCCCCCAGATATTCTTTGGTATGTGCCACAAATTGCGGGCAAGCTGGAACAGCTAGGGGCTTTATTTCCTCTATCGGACTGGTGGTATAACTCAGGACTGGAAGCAGAAGTAGACCCAGCGATGCTAGATTCAATGCGGCTTGGCGATCGCATTTTATCTGTTCCTTTTGCCACCAACAATGCGGCAGTGTTTTATCGTCCGAGTTTATTTCAGGCAGCGGGAATAACTGAGCCACCCCAAACCTGGTCTGAATTACGAGAGGATGCTCAAAAACTAACGCAAAATTTAGATGATGATGCCCGTCCTGAACAGCATGGTATCTTGCTATCTTTGGGCAAAGGAGAATGGAATGTTTTTACCTGGCTACCCTTTATTTATAGTGCAGGGGGAGATGTCCTAGCGGGAGACAAACCTAATTTAGTTAACGAGGGAGCGATCGCTGCTTTACAGTTTGGAGCAGACTTAGTGAAAGCTGGCATTGCTGTTTTATCTCCCCCAGAAAGAGGCTACGAAATTGACGACTTGATCGCGGGTAAAGTGGCGATGCAAATCACAGGACCCTGGACTCTGGCACAGTTGCAATCCGCTGCCATAGACTATGATGTTTTTCCCGTCCCCATTGCCCAACAGCCTGCGGCGGTAATTGGTGGCGAAAACCTATTTGTCTTTAAGACAACTCCCGTGAGAGAACAGGCTAGTCTCAGATTTTTGGAGTACATCCTTAGTGAAGAATTTCAAACTGCCTGGGCATTAGCAACGGGCTATCTACCAGTTAACACTAAATCCCAGCAGAGTCAGGCTTATCAAGACTTTATTGCCAAGAATCCCGTGGTCAAAGTATTCCTCGATCAGATGCAGTGGGCAAAATCCCGCCCCATTATCCCTCAATACAGTCGGCTGTCAGAAAACCTCGGTCGGGCGATCGAAGCTAGTCTGTTGCAAAAACAAACTCCTGAAGAAGCGTTAAGGCGATCGCAACAGCGTTTAGAATTAATTTTTGGCAATTGATTCACACTTTTCTTGCTGTACTGGAACTGAAATAAAAAAGCCATTACCAAGCATTTGATGACCCTGAAAAAAAGCACATCGAGTTATCTCGTATTAAAAAATAGATGGTTCAAAATTATCTCTATTTAACTAGTTCGCTAAAACGCCTTATCGCTAGATAAAAAATATGGTTAAAAGTGATCAGAGACTTCGTTATGAAGTAGATAAAGGCTCAGACGCATTCCTGTCCAAGTCGCGGACGATAGTTTAGGATCGCGCTAAATAAGAAGGTTTAGTTTATACTGATTGTGCATAAAAAAACTATAACGATTGAGTTAGAGTTAAATGATAGTCGGTACTACAGAGACAGCTAAAATTCTCAATATCTCTACTGGCAGACTGAGAATACTTCTGATTGCAGGAAGGGTAGAAGGAGCATATAAAACAGGGAGAACCTGGTTAATCCCTCTCTTTAATGGCAAACCGATTATTAAGCGAGGCACAAGAGGACCCGCCCCCCGCTGGAGAAATCCCCAAAAGCCAGCAAAAACAGTGATTCACGTTAATACCCACAGAATTAAACAGAATCAGAAAGGGCAAGATCAACAGCCTGTAATTACAGTCAAAAAAGGAAATACTAATCAGTATGGATACGAGGTAGAAATACCTGGAGGATGTCGCATTGTTTACCGTCCTGATCGCCCGATGTGTGGTGCAAGAGTTTGGATCGAAAGTCTTTATGATGCGAGGGTGATTGATTGCCGAGTGTAGTCCCAATTATTCTCATTCCATATATTCTCTGAAATCTTCCAAAGTTATTGAAATTTTACGGGAAATGTTCCCTGAATAGGTAAAGCTAGCAGGGAGCAGCGATGGTAGTTTCTGAACACAAAGAGGAACTTTCTGATTTACTCTTTAATCTTTACTTTAGAAATTAGCTCTAAAATTGTTGGTTAACTGGCAATACCAGCGTAACTTGCACAAATACAAAAAACTGTTTTTTGCCAAAAAAAGTGCGCTTGGGCAAACTCAACAGGGTAAGATGTAAAAAGACAGGAAACTTAACAACAGTTTAATTTCGACTAATAACCGACGAAGACAATCAAATTTAGATTTATGATTCTCGAAGATCCCCAGACAATCAGACACTATCAAAAAATCACTGACGGCATGGTGAATCTGTGGCGTAGACGTTATGGCTATGAAGAAATTAGACTGTATTTGGATGGATATGTTTCTTGTTTACGCAACAGTAACTTTGTGGAACAATATCATATTCATCGTTTAGAAGAACAGGCTCTAAATTTTTTACGTGACCCATCTAATTTTGAGTTGGCAAACCCACAAACTCAAATGGAGGTCGATCCTGACTACTATTAAGCAGTTGCTCGACTGAAAATAAACTAGTGGGCTTTTAATTTTTGATAGTTATAAAAAGGTATCTACATAGAAACTTGTGCCATCAGGACAACTGGTAATCGAGCCGTCCTGATCACTGAGGCGCGGGCTGGCAATTAAGCTGGCCAGCGCGGAGTTGCCTTGGTTCAAATTTAAGAAGCTAGAGCAACTTCCACCATTTGCTGTAGTTCTCCACTCTTATAAAGTTCGATCGCAATATCTGAGCCGCCGACAAACTCGCCGTTAAGATAAATTTGAGGAATTGTGGGCCAGTTGGAGTAGTCTTTGATTCCTTGTCTAATTTCAGGATCGGCTAAAATGTCAAAAGTTTCGAAGGGAACGCCCAAGGTGTTGAGGATCTGAACCACATTGTTAGAAAAGCCGCACTGGGGCATTAATTTTGATCCTTTCATAAAGACCATAATTTTGTTTTCGTTAACCAACTTTTCTATTTTTGCTTTTACTTCGGGTGTCATAAGCTTCAAGTATCTCTATTTTTGATTGATTGCGTCCGCAAAGATTGCTCGCGGTTGATTTTGATTTTACTAAACTAGGTAGCAGGCTTACTAAGTCAAAGTCCTAAACAGTTTGCCCTGTGGCTTTCCAGGCTTCGGGAGTATAAGTTTTGAGGGATAGTGCATGAATAGTCTCAGATGCTAGCTCTGATTGCAGCGCCCCATAGACAATCTGGTGCTGTTTAACTCTAGTCTTACCAGCAAAATCGGGGGAAACGATAATCGCTTCAAAATGCTGTCCATCGCCAACAACTTTGACCTCGGCGTTGTTTAGCCTCTCTTGAATCATGGTTTGCACTTGTTCTGGACTAATCATAATTGTATGGTTGATTGAATCTGAATTTTGAAGTAGAAGAAATCTGCTAAGTCAACTGCACTAGAGTCAAGATTTAATGCAGCGATGGTGTTTACCAAGAGTAATTATTCTACATTTATTCTAAGCAAAAAGACCTCAAATCTCATCAGCCGCAACGGAAGCTGATCAAAAAAATTTAAGGAACGGGAACTGCGGGAGGAATTTCTGGGGTTGTGGGCAGATCCTCTAGCTGATTTTCTGGTTCAACTTCAACGGGGGCTTGATTGGCTGGGGGAGCTTGCTGCGGTGGAGGAGATTGCACTTCTCCTAGACTGGGCGGGGTATAAGGAGTATCAGCAAAGCCAATTTCTACTAGCTGTTCGTAGGCTTTTCTGCCTAAGCCGATACCAGGACTTTGGGAATTAATAATTTGGATCAGCAGCGGAATCGACAGCTCTGACTGGTTTTGAGAGCGATGAACCAGGGCTAATTGATAGGTAGCTTCATCTCTTGCCAAACCGGTGTCTAAAGCTTTTTTACGGTGTTCATCGGCTGCGGCATTGTCTAGTCCGGTAAAGCTATTGAATAATTGCAGATAGAAGTTGGAGAGCTGGTTATATACCTGTCGCGCACTTTGTAATTTGGTTATTGCCAGGTCAAACTGTTGAGCATCGATTGCAGCATCTGCTTCCGCCATTAGTTGTTGTCCCCCTTCAATACTAAAAACGCTGCCAAGTTGAGTAGGAGCGACTTCGGTATTATCTGATTCGTTAGCGGCTTCATCGACTGCATCCTGTGCCTGGACATTAGCCGGTAAGCCCATATATAGGAGTAGTAATAATAGGTAGCGGATACTCTGGTGAATAATATTTATTTTTGACATAAGTTAGCTTAAATTGGTTCTATCTTATCCAAGGAAAAAAAGCAGTCAACAGAAATTTAGACTTCAGGTATCTTATCACCCAAACCGCCTAGTGTCAGAACTGTAGAAATCA
This sequence comes from Cyanobacteria bacterium P01_C01_bin.72, assembly GCA_039025955.1. Lineage (GTDB taxonomy): Bacteria > Cyanobacteriota > Cyanobacteriia > Cyanobacteriales > Xenococcaceae > Waterburya. Next base: position 4,570 of record JBCCNG010000283.1, read on the forward strand.
TCTCTTGGTAATTGATTTTTGGCAATTGTAGAGTTGTGGATTATTTATTTACTGTTTTATCCTATAACGGTTTATTTTATAGCAGCAGGTTAACGTATTTATGAATCGTCTAACTGGGATCTTGTTCTGTTGCTGGTTACTTATAGGTTGCTCGAAAAATGCTTCTCAAGTAGCTAATCTGCCGCAAGATAAATTTATTCAGGCTTACTTCAATCATCGAGAAACTAAGGGTAAAACTTATACCGACCCCTATCGGCAAATTGAACGTTCGGGAGATAATTTAGCTGCCATCATTGTTGAGGAGATTGCTGCAGCTCAGGTTTCGATTGACCTAGCAGTACAGGAACTAAATTTACCAGCGATCGCCCATGCTCTAGTTAAACAGCAGCATTCTGGGGTAAAAGTCAGAGTTATTATGGATAATAGTTATAGTCGTTCAATTACTGATTTTAGTTCAGTAGAAATTGCCAATCTCAATCAGCGCAATCGCCAAAAGTATGACCAGCTTTTTGTCTTAATAGATCGGGATCGCAACGGTCATTTAAGTTCAGACGAAATAGCTCAAAGAGACGCTTTAAGTATACTCACCAAAGCGGGAATTGAAATAATTGACGACACTGCTGATGGCTCAAAAGGAAGCGGCTTGATGCACCACAAATTTATGGTCGTCGATGGGCAAACAGTACTTCTGGGATCGGCTAACTTTACTTTAAGTGGTCTTCTGGGAGATATAAATAACTCAGCAACCAGAGGCAATATTAATCATCTATTACGAATTAAGAACCCGCAGATTGCCCAGATATTTAGTCAAGAATTTAGCTATATGTGGGGTGATCCAGCTAATGGAATTGGCAGTAAATTTGGCTTAGCCAAACCCTGGCGATCGCCGCAAACAGTCACTTGGGAAAGCACGAAAATTACCCTTCAGTTTGCCCCTACTTCACAACGGCAGGACTGGAATTTTAGTACCAATGGCTTAATTGGCAAAACTATCCAAGAGGGAACTAAATCAATCAACTTGGCTTTATTTGTTTTTAGTGAGCAAGAATTAGCCGATATCTTACAAACCAAGTTTCAATCGGGAGTCAAAATTAAAGGCGTGTTTGACGCAGGTTTTGCTTACCGCTACTACAGCGAGGTGCTAGATATGCTGGGAGTTACTTTATATTTTCGCTGTCAACCTGAAGCTGGTAATAACCCTTGGATAAATACTCTTAATACTGTGGGTATCGCCCAAGTAAGTTCTGGGGATAAGCTTCATCATAAGTTTACAGTAATCGATGAGCAAACTGTTATTTCTGGTTCACAAAATTGGTCGCAAGCTGCTAACTATAAAAATGACGAAGCTGTGGTTGTGATTCACAATAAAACAGTAGCAAATCACTTCACGCAAGAGTTTGAGCGCCTCTATCAGAGGGCTTTATTTGAGCTACCCGCTACCGTGCTAGCCAAGACTAAACAACAAC